>JANLXP010000747.1:0-4360 GCA_031365165.1 Alphaproteobacteria bacterium | reverse complement strand
GTCGGGCGTTAAAGCTTCGATCGTGGTCGCCGGCGACGCAACGCGCATCGCACGAATCGTTCGCGCGAAATGCTGCGCCCCGCCGTCATCGAGATCGTCGCGATCGACCGATGTCACGACGACATGCTCAAGCCCAAGCTCCGCGACGGCACTCGCGACCTTGTCCGGCTCGGCCAAATCAAGCGCGCCAGGAATACCCGTCTTCACGTCGCAGAACGCGCACGCCCGCGTACAGGTGTCGCCCATGATCATGAAGGTCGCGTGCTTCTTCGACCAACACTCGCCGATGTTCGGACAGCCCGCCTCTTCGCACACCGTGACGAGCCCATGGCTCTTCACGACCGCTTTGGTCTCCGTGAACACCTTCGACCCCGGCGCCTTCACCCGAATCCAATCCGGCTTTCGAGGGATCGGGTTAACCGGCCGCTCACGCTTTTCGGGATGCCGCGCCGCGCGGCGGTCTTTTGTTGACTGGTCGAAAACAGTTGTCATGGCACGACAGATATAGCCCCAAAGGCGAGGAATCACACACGACGGTAGGGCCCTGCCGGTCACCGCCGGGTGAAATTCAAGGCCCTGATTCGCCTGATTATTTCGCTCCGTTCACCAAGCGCTTGCTTGAGCACTCACATGCGCTACCTTATCTGAAACAAAACGTGAGCGGCGTAAAGCCGCACGGGAGGAGTCGCCTAGTGTCAGCACTCGCCCATCCGGGCTCCATTCGCACGCCTTTTGACATCGCGCGTACCGAACGTTCGATCATCTCGGCTTTGCTGGAAGCGCGCCAACGCTTCGGCGGCAAGACGATCGCAATCTGGGACGCCGACGAACGTCAGTTATCCTACGACGAAATCGTGCGCGCAGCCTTCGCCCTCGGCAGCGCGCTGCGCAAATACGCGAAGCCCAAGGAATCGGTCGGTATCATGCTGCCGACAGGTGCCGGCGCCGTGCTCACATTCTACGCGATACACGCGTTCGGCCGCGTGCCCGCGATGCTGAACTTCACGTCCGGCGCGCGCAACTTGAAAGCCGCGTGTGCTGCGGGCCAAATCCAAGTCATCGCGACCGCGCGCAAGTTCGTCGAGATCGCAAAGCTCGAAGACCTGATCGCCGAACTCTCGCAAGTGGCGAAGATCGTCTATCTCGAAGATGTCCGCGAAAAACTCTCGCTCGTCGACAAGGTGTCGGCCGTCATCGGCTCGTTCATCCCGCATTGGGCGATCAAGAAGTGGCCGAGCTACAAAGACACGGCCGTCATCCTCTTCACCTCGGGCACAGAGGGCGATCCGAAGGGCGTCGTACTGAGCCACCAAAACCTGCTCGCCAACGTGGAGCAGATCAAAGCGCATCTTGATCTCTATCCGGGCAAGGATGTGCTGCTGAACCCGTTGCCGACGTTTCACTGCTTCGGCCTCACCGTCGGCGCGATCATGCCGCTGATGGTAGGTATTAAAGCGGTGCTCCACCCCTCGCCGCTTCAGGTGAAGGAAATCGCAAAGCGCATTCGCCGGACGAAGGCGACGATCCTGCTCGCGACCGACACGTTCATCTCGCAATACGCCCGCGCCAGCGACGAAGGCGATTTGGCCTCGCTCCGCCTCGCCGTCTGCGGTGCCGAACGCGTGCGCGACGAAACGCGCGCGCTCCTCCGCCGCCGCTGCAACATGGAAATCCTGGAAGGCTACGGCGTCACCGAAGCCGCCCCCGTGGTGGCCGCGAACCAGCCGGGCGCAAACCGCTTCGGCTCCGTCGGCAAGCTCATGTCCGGCATGGAAGCCAAACTCGAACCTGTCGAAGGCATCCCGAACGCAGGCCGCATGTTCGTGCGCGGACCCAACGTCATGAAGGGCTATCTGAAGCCATCCGAACCGGGCGTCCTGCACCCGCTCGTCGACGGCTGGCACGACACCGGCGACGTCGTCGCGATCGACGAGGAAGGCTTCATCGCCATCCGCGGCCGCGTAAAGCGGTTCGCCAAGATCGGCGGTGAGATGGTCTCGCTTGCGGTGGTGGAGAACTGCGCGTCGGCCCTGTGGCCCGACAACATGCACGCCGCCATCGCCGTTGCCGATGGCCGTAAGGGCGAGCAGGTCGTTCTCATCACCGACGCGAAAGCTGCCAGCCGCGGCGAACTCGTCGCTTGGGCGCAGAACCACGGCGTCCCCGAGCTCGCTGTTCCGCGCCGCGTGATCCACGTCGATCATGTGCCCGTGCTCGGCACCGGCAAGACCGACTACACCGGCGTCGCAAAACTCGCGAACGCACACATCGCGATGCTCGAAACGAAGGCCGCTGAGTAGGCGTTCGCCTCACGGGAGAACGCGAAAGCCCGGCGCACCCCGGCCAGGCGAAGTGCAATCGTTTTCCTGCGAACTGTGTTCCGCTTGAACACAGATTTGACTTGGCGCGAGCAACCCCTGTGCGGAAACTAAGCGCATCGTCGATGGTGACGAATTCCTGACTACGGGAATTGGGGGAAACATGCAGAAGATTTTGGCCACCTCGGCGGCCGCAATGGCATTGACGCTGGCCGCTACGCCGGCAAGCGCAGCGAATTTCGTCGGCAGCTATTTGGGCGTCGACGTCGGCTACGGCGCCGGCCAAGCGAATTCGGAAAACTTTGGTGCCCCCGTCGGCTCTCCGCTGACGTCCACGCAAGGCGATGCGAACATCGACGGCTCGCTGCTCGGTGTGCATGTCGGCCACAACTGGGTTGGCGGCGCGACGTGGATTTTTGGCGTTGAAGGCGAATTCCGTTATTCGGGCATCGACGGCGACGACGGCGGCTCGGGCGGTGACAACAACTCCCTCTCCACCAACTGGGAAGGTTCGTTGCAAGCCCACCTCGGCACAATGATAAGCCCGACGACGATGTTCTACGTTCTCGGCGGTTGGTCCTGGCTGGGCGCCGACTCCGAAGTGCTGGACATTGGCGAAGAAGAATCCGTCTCTGAGACGTTCTCCGGCTGGACGGCCGGCGCCGGCGTTGAGTTCGGCTTGAGCTCGACCGCCAACCTGCGCATCCAATATCGCTACACCGACTACGGCAGCGAAACGCTGACCTTCCCGCTCAACGGCTACGACATGGCCACAGGCCCCGCGATCCACGAGATCACGCTCGGCATGAACTGGTACTTCTGATCCCTTAGCCGGATCACGCTATAATGGCCGTCGCTGCAAAGCGGCGGCCGTTTCTATTTCTGCGCGCTCAGCCGCTTTGCCAAGGCACCGGATGAAGCCTCAGCATCGAACGCATTCGAATATCGTTTGCCGATCCACACGGTGTGGCTGTCATCCGGCCCGTCAACGACTAAGTCGCCGACCGGTGTATTCTCGAATCCCACAAGAATGACCCGCCAGTTCCGAAGCAGAACGCCGGCACCGACTAAGAAGCTGCCCAAATACACGAACGTCCTCACTAACGGCGCAGCGAATATCAGCATCATTGCGATCGCCCACGATGGACCGTCAGGATCTGGGCCTATCGCGTTGTAGACCGAAGTAAGCACGTTGAATCCAAGGCCCGCAGACAACATCACTATGCCGATGCTTACCAAATTTGCGTCAATCCATCGCCGGAGCCAGCTGTCACGCGTCGTCATGTCAGGCTCCCTTCGTCGCGCCACGCCGCACAATCGCATCGGCCGCCGCCTCAGCTTCCGATTTGCTTCGGTATGTGCGCCCCACCCAAACCGTATGGTTGTGGTCCGGTCCACGGAAGCGAAGGCCGTCTTGCTCGCCGTGCTCAAACCCCACGATCGTTACGGTCCACGTACCTGCAATCCGCCCCAATAAATATAGTACGACGCCATTGAAAATGAGAGGTTCATCAAGGCCGCTCGCGACGTATCGAACGACGGTGGCGACGTATAGCCAAATGGTCACTTCGCCATTCGTCAATTCCAAGAGTTGGAAGGCGACGCCAATCAAAAGGCAAAGCACACCCACGAGAAACATCCAAATGCCGATTTCGGCCAGGTTTCTCTCCAGCCAAGTAAATTGTGAAAACACGACATCGCCTCCAGGCTAAACGTGTAGCACCTTCCCGTACGCATCGAGCACGGCCTCATGCATCATCTCGCTCAGCGTCGGGTGCGGGAAGATCGAGTGCATGAGCTCAGCTTCGGTCGATTCAAGCGTGCGGGCGATCGTGTAGCCTTGGATCAACTCCGTGACCTCCGCGCCAATCATATGCGCGCCGAGAAGCTCGCCGGTCTTCGCGTCGAACACCGTCTTGACCAGACCCTCGGTATCGCCGAGCGCGATCGCCTTCCCGTTGCCGATATAGGGAAAGCGCCCGACCTTCACCTCGCGCCCCGAAGCCTTCGCTTTCGCTTCCGTCATGCCAACGGAGGCGACC
>JANLXP010000744.1:0-13765 GCA_031365165.1 Alphaproteobacteria bacterium | reverse complement strand
GTCATTGATGAGCGCGTCGATGATCTTGCCAAGGTTCAGACCCTGCATCACTTGGTCGAGCTCGTAGAGCGTTAGGTTGATGCGGTGGTCAGTGCAGCGGCCTTGCGGAAAATTGTAGGTGCGGATGCGTTCCGAGCGGTCGCCTGAGCCGACTTGTTCTTTGCGGTCGGCGGCGCGTTCCATGTCCTTGCGCTCGCGTTCGGCGTCGTAGATTCGAGCTTTTAGGATCTTCATCGCTTTTGCTTTGTTCTTGTGCTGTGACTTTTCTTCCTGCATCGCAACGACGACGCCGGTGGGTAAGTGCGTGATGCGCACCGCGCTTTCGGTCTTGTTGACGTGCTGGCCGCCCGCGCCGGATGCGCGATAGACGTCGATGCGTAGGTCGCTGTCGTTGATTACGATGTCAACGTCTTCGGCTTCGGGCATGACGGCGACGGTTGCGGCCGACGTGTGGATGCGGCCTTGCGCTTCCGTCGCCGGTACGCGCTGCACGCGGTGGACGCCCGACTCGTATTTCAGTTTCGCGAAGACGCCGTTGCCGTTGACGGAGCAGATCACCTCTTTGTAGCCGCCGAGATCGGAGGCGCTTTCCGACATCACCTCGAACTGCCAGCCCTGCAGCTGCGCGTAGCGGCGGTACATGTTCAGCAGATCGGCTGCGAACAGCGCCGCTTCGTCGCCGCCGGTGCCGGCGCGGACTTCGAGGAAGGCCGAGCCTGCGTCCGCCGAATCCTTGGGCAGCATCAAGATCGAGAGTTCGCGCTCGGCCTCAGGAAGCGTGCGTTTCAGATCGACCAGCTCATCACCCGCCATGGAGCGGATTTCGGCGTCGGCGGTTTGGTCGGTCGACAGTTGCGTCAAGTGCGCGACCTCGGCGCGCATTTTCTGCACCTGCTTTGCCTTCGCGACGATCGGGCCGAGGTCGGAGTACTCCTTCGCCAATTTGACAAAAGCCGACCCAGGATCGGAAGCCATGCGGGCTTCGATCTCAGAATAGCGGTCGAGAATGCGCTCGATTTGTGCGGACGCGATCAAGGTCGGCTCTTTCGGTAGCTACTTCGCGGGGACGAGTGCGGGCTTTTCGCGCTTGGCTTCGATTTCGGCGGCGCGTTTTTCGACGAGGGCGACGATGTGTTCGACGAGCTTGTCGTTGTCCATTTTGTGGTCGGGCTTGCCCGCGACGTAGACCATGCCGGCCCCTGCCCCGCCACCGGTGAAACCCAAGTCGGTTTGCGCGGCTTCGCCCGGGCCGTTGACGACGCAGCCGATGATCGACAGCGACATCGGGGTCGTGATGTGTTTCAGGCGATCTTCGATGATGGCGACCGTCTTGATGACGTCGAAGCCTTGGCGTGCGCAGGATGGGCACGCGATCACGTTGACGCCGCGGTGGCGCAGGCCCAGCGACTTCAGGATGTCGAAGCCGACGCGAATTTCTTCGACCGGATCGGCCGAGAGCGAGACGCGGATCGTGTCGCCGATGCCGGCCCACAGCAGCGAGCCGATGCCGATCGACGATTTCACGGTACCGGACATGAGGCTGCCCGCCTCCGTCACGCCGAGGTGCAACGGGTAGTCGCACGCCTCGGCGAGACCCTGGTAGGCGGCGACGGCCAAGAAGACGTCGCTTGCCTTCACGCTGATCTTGAATTCGCGGAAGTCGTTGTCTTCCAGGATGCGCGCATGGTTCAGGGCGCTTTCGACCATCGCCTCCGGGCAGGGCTCGCCGTAGCGTTCGAGCAATTCCCGTTCGAGCGAGCCCGCGTTGACGCCGATGCGCATGGAGCAGCCGTGATCCTTCGCGGCTTGCACGACTTCGCGTACGCGGGCGGCCGAGCCGATGTTGCCCGGATTGATGCGCAGGCAGGCGGCGCCTGCCTTTGCCGCTTCGATCGCACGTTTGTAGTGGAAGTGGATGTCGGCAACGATCGGCACTTGGACGCCGCGCACGATTGCCTTCAGGGCCGCCGTCGATTCTTCGTCCGGGCAGGAGACGCGCACGATATCGGCGCCTACCGCTTCCAGCCCTTTGATCTGACGGATGGTCGCGTTCGCGTCCGAGGTCAGCGTGTTCGTCATCGACTGCACGGTGATCGGGGCGTCGCCGCCGACCTCCACGCTGCCCACGCGTATCTTGCGGCTTTTCCGGCGGGCGATGTCGCGGTAGGGGCGGATGCTCATGGCGCTAGAGATAGCAACATGACCCCGCCCTAGGAAGGTGGCGGGACGGCGCATTTAAACCTTTGAAACCTATGTTCTTTAGGCTTTCCCGAGGCCCGATGGGCTCTTCTCGGGGTCTTTATGAACGACACGCCTTCTTTCGCCTTGGATATCCGAGGCCTTCGCAAAACGTTCGATCGTCATCACGCCGTCGCGGGGTTGGACCTCTCGGTGCGGCGGGGCGAGTTCTACATGCTGCTCGGGCCGAACGGTGCGGGCAAAACGACGACGCTGCGGATGGTCAGCGGGTTGCTGCAACCGGATGACGGCGCGATCTCGATATTCGGAGTCGATGCACGCCTCGATCAGGTGGCCGCAAAGCGCATCGTTGGCTGGTTGTCGGATGAGCCGATGATCTACGACAAGCTGACGCCGGTCGAATATTTGGAATTCGTGGCCGGGCTCTGGAGCGTCGAGGCGGCGGTCGCCGAAACCCGCGCGAAGGATCTCATCGGCTGGCTTGGTCTTGAGAAGGTGGCGCATACGCGGTGCGAAGGGTTTTCGCGCGGCATGCGCCAGAAGGTGGCGCTGGCCGGCGCTCTGGTGCACGAGCCGCAACTCATCATTCTGGACGAGCCGCTGACGGGTCTCGATGCGGGGAGCGCGCGTCTCGTCAAAGACGTCTTGACTGCACGGGTGCGCGCAGGCGCGACCGTCATCATGACGACGCATATTCTGGAGATTGCAGAGCGCATGGCCGATCGGATCGGCGTGATCGCTGGCGGACGGCTGATTGCCGAAGGCACGTTGGCGGAGCTTCGAGCGCGTATCGGCAGCGGTGACACGCCGCTTGAGGAATTGTTCCTGGCGATCGTCGCCGAGGATGCGGCCGCCGCATGAACGTCAGCATTCCCGGATCGATCGCGTGGTTCGCCGCGCACGAATTACGGCTCGCTTGGCGCGAGGCGCTTGCCATGCTTACCGGTGGCAGGGTCGAGCGTTTGCGCAAAGTCGCAACGGGTGTCGGCATCTTCGTCGCGTTCATGCATGTGGCTGCCTATTTCGCGTTGCAGCAGATCGCCGGCGCCGGCGTGCCGAACGATTCACCGACGCTTGTCGCGGTGACTGCGGGACTGTTGCTTTCGGGCTCCGCAATTCTTTCGCAAGCGATGGAGAGCGTGACGCGTACGTTCTACACGCGCTCGGATCTTGAGCTGATCCTGAGTTCGCCGGTGCGGGCGCATCGGCTTTTCGCGGTCCGGATCGGTGCAATCGCGCTGTCCGTAAGTGCCATATCGCTGCTCTTCATCGGTCCGTTCATCAACGTCATGGCCTGGCAGAGCGGCCCGCACTGGCTTGGCGCCTATAGCGTCGTCATCGCCGTGTCGCTTGTCGCGACCGCGTTGGCGGTGGCGCTGACCGCTGCAATGTTTCAGATCATTGGACCGCGGCGTACGCGTCTCGTTGCGCAAATCGTGGGCGCTGTGATCGGGGGTTTGTTCGTCATCGGGCTGCAGATCGCGGCGTTGTTCTCGACGGGAACGATGTCGCGGCTTTCGTTTCTCAGGTCCGAGACGGTGTTGGCCCATGTTCCCGCCGTCGACAGTGTGGGGTGGTGGCCGGCGGGGGCTGCGCTTGGCGATGTTTCGTCGATGGTTGTCGTCGGTTTTCTGAGCATTGTCGTATTCGCGGTGACGACAGCGTTGCTGGTGCCGCGCTTTGCAGATTATGTGGTGGCAGCATCCGGCGTTTCGCGCGCGACTTCCGTGAACCATGGCACTGCGCGCGGGTTTCTCGTTCAGGCCGCGTCGGCGGCGTTGCGGCGCAAGGAACGACTGCTCCTCATCCGCGATCCGTGGCTGTTGTCGCAATCGCTGCTCCAGTTGCTCTACCTGATCCCGCCCGCACTCATGCTCTGGCATAGCTTTGGCGACGACAGCAGTATTGCTGTGATCCTGGTGCCGGTTCTTGTGATGTCGGCCGGACAGCTTTCGGGCGGGTTGGCATGGCTGACGCTTTGCGGCGAAGACGCGCCCGATTTGGTGCTGACGGCGCCGGTGCCTAGCGCTCAATTGCTGCGCGCGAAGGTCGAGGCGGTGATGCAGTGCGTGGCCGTCGTGTTCTGTCCGTTCGCGGCTGCCTTGGCCTTCAGTTCGCCCGGTGCCGCGGCCATTGCCGTGCTCGGTGTGTTTGCGTCGGCTGCTTCTGCGACGGCCATTCAGTTTTGGTTTCGCGCGCAGGCGAAGCGCAGCCAGTTCCGCCGGCGGCATACGTCATCGCGGATCGCAACATTGTCGGAAGCGTTTTCGTCGATCAGTTGGGCCGGTGCCGCAGCGGTCGCGGCTTCAGGCAGTTCGCTTGCCCTCATACTGGTGGCGATCTCGGTCGGCATTCTTCTCATCGTGCGGTCTTTCGCGGGCGGGCGCACGCTCACAGCTGCCGCTCACTAAAAGCTCGATCCCGGCTCTTTCAGGAATGCTTCTTCTTCAGGCGTGCTTTTGCGCCCGAGTATCGCGTTGCGATGGGGGAAGCGGCCGAAACGGGCAACGATCGCGTGGTGGCGCTCGGCCCAGGTGATCAGATCGGCGAGTTCAGGATCGTCGCGCCCCAACTGTGCGAAGTGGCGTAGCGACTCTTCCTGCATCTGCAGATCTTCCGCATGCTCGAACGGCAGATAAACAAAACTCCGACGGACACCTGGCAGTGTGCGGTCGCGGCCATTGGCAACGAGCGCGCGCGCCGCGCTCAGCGCACGGCTGTCGCCTGCAAACGCACGTGGCGAGTCGCGGAACGTGTTGCGCGTGAATTGGTCGAGGACGAGGATTTGGGCAACGGCACCGTCGGCGGTCGCGGCCCATGGCGCCAACCTGCCGTCCAGCGCCTCTTCGATCAGCGTTGCGAAGCGCGTGCGGATTTCAGCGTCGAACGCATCGTCTTTGCGGAACCATTCCGGGCGCGTTTTATCGTGATATGCGTCGCCCGGCGCGCCGAACCAGAACGTCAGGACATCGCGGATACGGGTGTCTGCTTCAGACATCGATCAGCTCGGCAAATTTCTTCAGATCGAGATTGCCGCCGGAGACGACGCAGACGATGGGGCCTTGGCCCACCTTGCCGGTGAGCGCGGCGGCGAGCGGCAAAGCACCCGCGCCTTCGGCGATCACGCGCGCCTTTTCCGCCATCAAGCGCATGGCTTTGCGCGTTTCGTCGAGCGTGACGACGATGGCGCCGTCCACGACCGGCTTCATGCGCTGCCACATGCGCGGGAAAACGCTGCGCCCGCCGGCACCGTCGACGAACGACGCCTGCCAGTCAGGGAATGCGCTTGGCTTTCCTTCTTTCCGCGACAGAGCGTAGGGGGCCGCCGTTTCGGGTTCGGCGCCCCATACTTTGATCGCTGGATTTTTTGCGCGCATGACGCTCCCCACCGCGGTGATCAGGCCGCCGCCACCGATGCCGCACACGACGGCCGCAGTTTCCGGCGCATCTTCCAGGATTTCGAGCGCGAGCGTCGCGTGACCGGCGATGAAGTTGTGATCGTCGAAGGGATGAATGAACGTGCCGGGGACGCCGTCGAACGTGTGCGTCTCAACCGCCTTCCATGCAACGTCGTAGGGGACCAAAACCAAATTCGCACCGAGTGCGCGCATGCGATCGATCTTGGCTTGCGGTGCGGTTTCGATTGCAACAACCGTGCATGCGACGCCAGCGGCGCGCGCAGCGTAGGCAACGCCCTGCCCTGCATTGCCTGCGCTCACCGTCCATACACCGCGCTCGCGCTCATCACCGGTCAGCATCGCGACGGCATTTGCGGCGCCGCGAAGTTTGTAGGCGTTGATCGGTTGCAGGTTTTCGAGTTTCAGCCGGATGTCGGGGTGCTTCGCGCCCAAGTCCAACTTCACGAGCGGAGTTCGAACGATGGTGCCGGCAATTCGCGCACGCGCGGCTTCGACGTCGGCAAGGCCGATCGGACGCACCGGCGGCAAGTGTTCGGACATCAGCGCTCTCGCTCAGGTCGTGGGGTTCGGGCCGTAAGCTCGGCCCGAACGCTGCCTGAGGTCAACCGGTGGCTTCAGCCCGCGGAAACCGGTCAGTGCTGCGCGACGACGTTGCCGCCGCGTTTGACGCGCATCGTGACTTCGATTGTGCCCGCCTTTTGGAACGTCAGCTGGACCGGGATCGTTTCGCCTTCAGTGAACGGCGTGTCGACGTCAAGGAACATGACGTGCATCCCGTCCTCCTTCAGCGTCGCGGAACCGCCGGTCGGAATTTCAACGCCGGAAACCGGGCGCATCTTTGCGACGGCGCCGTCCAGCACGATCTCGTGGATCTCGGTACGAGCCGCGCGCGGGGTGGAGGCCGCGATCAAGCGGTCATTTTCGGTGCCGCCGTTCGCGACGGTGAAATAGCCGGCGGCGACCTTGAGGCCGCGCGGTGTCGGCATCGCGCGAGCATCGGCGATGACGAGCGTGGATTGCGGCATCGGCGGCTTGATCGACATCGCAGCGCCGGTGGACGCGGCGGGTGCCTCAGCCGCGACTGGTGTTGCGGCTAGCGTTTCATCGGCAGCGACCTGTTGCTCAGGCGGCGGTGGGGCGGTGACGACGGCTTGATCCTCAGCGTCGCTCATTCCCAGATAGGAACAGGCGGTCAAAGACGTTAGGGCCACGAGGGCCACCATGCGTTTCATTCGTCAGCTCCGAAGCGATTCAATGAAGGGTACTATGACGCGGAAAGCCGCGCGCGCCAGAGATTGGCGCACGCGGCGAAGATGTTCTGACCAAGCGGGTCGTTATTCGGCGGCTTCCGCAGCACGGCGCACGGCACCGGTTTCGCGATATTTGAGTGTCGCCACCGCAGCATCGACGAGACCAAAGGCAAACGTCTCGTCCAATTCCGCGTGGCCGTTGAGAAGCCGGTAGAGAATCGGGCCGTAAACGATGTCGGCAACGATCTCTTTGTCGGATTCGAACGTTGTTTCGCCGCGCAGTTGGGCGCGGGCGACGATTGCGCGCACGATTTCGCGGTGCGCTTCCATTAGCGAGGTGCGGAAGGCTTCGGCAAAGCGCGGGTCGGCTTGCGCTTCGGCGATCAGAGCCTTGAACACGGGGCCGCGACGTTGGGCCAGTGCACGGACAGTCGCGCGCACGAGGTCTTGAAGGTCGCCTTTGAGCGAGCCGGTGTCCGGCGCGATCGTTTCTTGCGGCGGCATGTCGGCGGTCAACGCCTCCAACACGATAAACGCAGCCGACGGCCACCAACGGTAGATCGTCTGCTTCGAAACGCCCGCCCTGGCGGCGATTGCTTCAATGTTTAGAGCCGCATAGCCGTCGTTTTGAAGAATATGCATCGCCGATTGAATGATCGCGCGGCGCGATTCGGCGCTGCGTGGTCGGCCTGCGCGTGGCTTCGGCGCGTGAGTCATCATTTCTGGATTTTCTGAATGTGTCATGAGCCCCTCGACTCAAAATGCCCCAGTGAATCGCGGTCCCTTCGCGAATCACTTTGATATACCGAGGGTGTTCGCCTGAGCCCTGAGGGTCAAGCACCGATCATCGCAATTATTGCGAGGCCGACATGCGCTCTAGGAAATATGAGGGATCGAGCGGGATACGTGTGATCACTTCGCCGCTCTTGCCGAATACGCCGAGCGAACGACCATCTACTTCAACTTGAAGCCCGCCCGCGTTTCCCGTTTGCATAGTGAGTCCGGTGCGATTCGGTACGGCATATGATTCGCCGACGTTGAGTACGCGCGCGACTAAGACCGAACGGCTGCGCGGCAATTGCGCATCGCGCACTTGGATGTATGTCGGTTCCACCGCTTTGAGGATGATGCGTACGTTTGCGTCGACCGGTTGCGTTGGCGCATCCGTCGCAGGCGCGGCCGCTTCTGCGAGCGTGATCGCGGTTGCTGGCGGCGTAACGGGCGCGAGTGCGGGCGCTTCGGGCAGCTTTTGTTCCGGCAAAGTCTGACCACCAGCCACGAAGCTCACTGCGACTTCGACGGGTGTGCGATTCGAATCGGTCGGCGCGACAGCGACGGCCGTCTTGGGCGCGGCTGGTTTCGCGGGTTCGACGACAACGGCCGCCGCTTCCGTTTGCGCGGCGATGGCAACTGCCTTGCGGCTCGGCATCGTCAGGTAAGAGATGCCGTAGACGCCCATCGCAATCAGCAGGGCTACCGCCATGATCGAACTGCGGGGGCCGCGATATTCTTCCTGCGCGACCGGGAAGGTGAGGTCGACGGGCTTTGCGGCCTCTTGCTCGGCGGTTTCGTCTTTGAACTGTTGGACCAACGCTTCGGCATCGAGGCCGAGGTGGCGGGCATAGGCGCGCACGAAGCCGACAGCGTAAGTGCGGCCCGGAAGCTTTTCGAGGTTGCCGGTTTCGACGGCTTCAAGCTGTTCGCGGCGCATCTTGAGCGACGAGGCGACGGCCGCCGACTCCAGGCCGCGGTCGATACGTGTAGCGCGAAGGATTTCGCCGACGGTTGTGTGAGACACTTCGACAGCTTCAGGAGCTTGCTGTAGCTCCTCGACAGCTTCGCGCAAGTGCAGGCGACGGCGCTCTCTGCGCTCTTCTGCCGGCAACGTTTGCGACACGTCGCTCATGACCCAACACCCATTCAACGTTTGTTGTCGATGCCCGAAGACTTTGAGCTTCGGCACCACCACTCTACAACTTTGTCAGTTAAATATTGCAAAACGTGCGCGTGGGGGCAAACGCCGATCAAGCTAAATCGGCACGCGCTCATTGATTGCATATTGTTTCAACTGCTC
Source organism: Alphaproteobacteria bacterium (assembly GCA_031365165.1). Classification (GTDB taxonomy): domain Bacteria; phylum Pseudomonadota; class Alphaproteobacteria; order Micropepsales; family Micropepsaceae; genus SZUA-430. Next base: position 4,823 of record JANLXP010000744.1, on the reverse strand, counting down.
CCGAAGCGAGTGATCGGAGCTCGCGTGGAGCTCAGCCATATAGGCCGACAGTTGGCCGGAATTGAGGCTGAGCAGCATCTGCTTCACCGGACCGATCGAGGCCGGCACCATGGAAAGCGAGCGGAAACCAAGGCCAATCAAGGCCATGGCCTCCAGCGGGCGGCCCGCCATCTCGCCGCATAGCGTCACCGGAACGCCGCGCGCGCGGGCGGCGTCGGCAATTCCTTTCAGGAAATTAAGCATAGGCGGGCTCAGCAGATCGTATCGGCCGCCAAGCCGCGGGTTGCCGCGGTCGCTGGCGAACAGGAACTGCATCAGGTCGTTCGAGCCGATCGAAATAAAGTCGGCGGCGCTGAGCAACGCGGGCAGTTGGAAGGCCAGCGCCGGGACTTCCAGCATGCTGCCGACGCGGACTTTGCGCGGCGGGTTCTCGCCGGTGCGAGCCAAGCGTTCGAGTTCGCGATCGACGAGTTTGCGCGCTTCACGGAACTCCGAAACCTCGGCGACCATCGGGAACATCAGATCGACATCGCGGCCTGCGCCCGCCTTCAGGAGCGCGCGAATCTGGTAGCGCAGCAAGGCCGGGCGATCGAGCGTCATACGGATCGCGCGCCAGCCCATGGCCGGGTTTTCTTCGTTCAAGGGCCGCGCATAGGGCAGCACCTTGTCGCCGCCGAGGTCGAGTGTGCGGAACACAACCTGGCGGCCGGCCGCGCCGTCGAGCACGGCGCTGTAGAGATCGACGAGTTGCTGCAGACGCGGCAGCTCATGCGAGATCATAAACTGCAGCTCGGTGCGGAAGAGACCGATGCCCTCAGCCCCCGCCTCTTCGAGATGGGGCAAGTCGGCGAGCAGGCCCGCGTTCATCAGCAGCTTCACGCGTTCGCCGTCTTTCGTGACGGCGGGCAGCAGCCGCATCGCTGCGTAGGCCGCCTGGCGCTGAGCACGCAGGGCGAGTTTGTGGCGGTAGGCTTCGCGTACGTCGTGCGCGGGGCGCATGTGAACTTCGGCCGTGTCGCCATCGGCGATCACCCAGTCGCCGGACTCGATCTGGTCGAGCACGCCTTCGATACGGCCGATGAGCGGAATGTCGAGCGCGCGGGCGACGATTGCGACGTGGCTTGTGGGTGAGCCTTCTTCGAGGATGAGGCCGCGCAGCTTCGTGCGGTCGTAGTCGAGCAATTCCGCCGGGCCCATCGTGCGCGCGAACAACACCGTGTCGGCGGGCAAGGCCTCATGTGCCGAAGTGGCGGACTTACCCATCAAGTGGCGCAGCAAGCGGTTTGCCAGATCGTCGAGATCGTGCAGACGCTCGCGCATCAAGGGGTCGGTCTGGCGGGCCATGCGGGCGCGCGTGTCGTTTTGCACGCGCTCGACCGCGCCTTCGGCGGTCAAGCCCGACAACACTGCTTCGCGCAGACGGTTCGTCCAACCGCGGTCGTGGGCGAACATGCGGTAGGCCTCAAGCACATCGCGCGATTCGCCGGCGATGGCCGTGTCGTCGGTCGACAGCATCGCGTCGATCGACGTGCGCAAGTCGATGATCGCGCTATCCAGGCGGTCGCGCTCGGCGATGACGTCGTCGGCGATCAGTTTTTCGACCTTCACGCGCGGTTCGTGCAGCACCGCACGACCCATCGCGATGCCTTCGCAGAACGAGACGCCCTGACCGCGCCAGGGGCGGTCGTGCTTGGGGCCGATATCGACTTCGGCGAGATCGACGAGCGAGCCGGACACAACGAGTTCGGCGAGCACCGTTGCAACGGTGAGAAGAGCTTCGACTTCTTCCTCGCCGTAGTGGCGGTGCGTTTTGTTTTGTACCGCAAGGACGCCCAGCGTCGTGCCGCCGCTCCTGATGATCGGCACGCCGAGCATCGACTGGTAGGGGTCTTCGCCGGTTTCCGGGCGATAGGAGAAACTTGGGTGTTGCGGCGCGTCCGACAGGTTCAGCGGCCGCGCGTTCGCGGCGACGTCGCCGATGATGCCTTCGCCCATTTTGAGGCGCGTGGTGTGAACGGCGGACCGGTTCAAGCCTTCGGTCGCGAACAACTCCAACCAGCCGCCGGGCTTGGAGAGATAGATCGAGCAGACCTCCGCCACCATGTTGACGGCGATCACCTCGACCATTTTGTCCAGACGCGCCTGTGGCGAGATGCGCTCGACCATGATCTCGCGCATGCGCTTTAGAATCAGGCGTGGGCCGGCGGTGGTGGCCATTTAACTCCCTAAGGTCCGATGCGAGCGGCCGTCACTTGTCCAAGCCGTAGGCGGTGTGAAGTGCGCGAACGGCGGTGTCGGTCAATTCTGCCGCGATAAGAACGCTGATCTTGATTTCGGAGGTCGAGATGACGTGGATGTTGATGCCTTTTTCGGCGAGCGTCTTGAACATCGTTTGGGCGACACCCGCGTGCGCGCGCATGCCGACGCCGATCACGGAGACCTTCGCGACGTTCTTGTCAGTCAAGAGTTTCTGAAAGGCGATCGCGGATTTGTTGCGTTCGATGATGTGGATCGCGCGCTCAAACTCTGCGCGACCGACCGTAAACGTCATGTCGGTCGTGGCGCCGTCTTCGGACGTGTTCTGCACGATCATGTCGACGTTGATGCCGCCGTCGGCCAAGGGTCCGAAGATCGCAGCGGCGACACCGGGCTTGTCCGGCACCTTTACGAGCGTGATTTTCGCCTCGTCCCGGCTATAGGCGATGCCGCTGACCAGTTGTTGTTCCACGATTTCGTCCTCATCGCACACGAGCGTGCCGGGCAGGTCTTCGAAGCTCGAAAGCACCTGCACCGGTACCCGGTGAATCATTGCGAGCTCGACCGAGCGCGTCTGCAGCACCTTGGCGCCGAGCGATGCCATCTCGAGCATTTCTTCGTAAGAGATCTTGTCGAGCTTGCGCGCCTTCGGCGTGACGCGCGGGTCGGTGGTGTAGACGCCGTCGACATCGGTATAAATATCGCAGCGTTCGGCCTTCAAGGCGGCAGCCACCGCCACCGCGCTGGTGTCGGAACCGCCGCGGCCGAGGGTCGTGATGCGGTTGTCGGGGCCTAGGCCTTGGAAGCCTGCGACGACGGCGACTTGCGATTGCGCGAGACGTTCCTCAAGCACTTTGGTTTCGATGCCGGTGATTGCGGCTGAGCCATGCATCGCACTGGTGTGGATCGGGATCTGCCAACCGAGCCACGAACGGGCTTGGACGCCGATGTGCTGGAGCGCGATTGCGAGCAGACCGACGGTTACTTGTTCGCCGGCCGACACCACCGTGTCGTACTCGCGCGCATCGTGCAGCGGCGAGAGCTCGCGTGCCCAATTGACGAGCTTGTTCGTTTCGCCCGACATAGCGGAGACGACGACGGCCACCTGGTATCCGCGGTCGACCTCGCGCTTAACCTTGAGGGCGACGTTGCGGATGCGCTCCAGGTCGGCCACCGACGTGCCACCGAACTTCATCACGAGTCTGGGCATGGTGGCGCGGCGTTAGGTCCTTAGGGATCAAGGGGTTGATTGGGCTTGGTTCGGGTATAGTTAGACTCCCAGTGTTTGTCACGCAACGCGCGGAGCGATGGAAGCCAGTGGCCACCGTCACACAAGAACAATCCACAATCGATCCGGCCGAGGTCGCGCGCTTTTCGGCGCTGGCGGCGGAATGGTGGAACCCGCACGGCAAATTCGGCGTCCTACACAAGTTCAACCCGGTTAGGCTTACCTACATCCGCGACGAGGCCGCAGCGCATTTCGGGCGCGACTCACGGGGGACAAAACCCTTCGCCGGATTGCGGCTGCTCGACATCGGCTGCGGCGGTGGGCTGCTCACCGAGCCGATGGCTCGGTTGGGGTTCGACGTGCTGGGCGCGGACGCGTCCGAGAAGAACATCAAGACTGCGGCGACGCATGCGACGGAGAACGAGCTCGTCATCGACTACCGCGCGACGACGGCGGAGGCTTTGGCTGCGGCCGGCGAGCAGTTCGACGTGATCCTCAACATGGAGGTGATCGAACATGTGGCGGACTTGAATCTGTTCGTTGCGAGTTGCGCGTCGATGCTGAAGCCGGGTGGCTTGATGTTCGTGGCCACGATCAACCGCACGGCCAAAGCCTATGCGCTGGCGATCGTGGGCGCGGAATACGTGCTGGGCTGGTTGCCCAAGGGCACGCACGATTGGAACAAGTTCGTGAAGCCGCTGGAGTTGGACACGGCGCTGTCACGCGCTGGGCTCGACATGACGAAGGAAACCGGCGTGATGTTCAACCCGCTCACCGGCGGGTGGATGCTCGCCAGCGATACCGACGTGAATTACATGGTCGTCGCGACGAACGCGGGAGCAAACGCATGAAGGCCTATGTCGCGACAACGGCCGTCGTGTTTGCACTGATCCTCATCGCGCATTTGGCGCGGCTCTACTTCGAGGGATCTGCAATCTTGGGCGACGCGTTCTTTGTCGGCGCGACGATCGTGGCCGGCGGGCTGCTCGCGTGGGCGTCCAAGCTGCTGCTTGCTACGCGTTGACGGGATCAAGAATCCGCACGAGGCAGGCTGGGTAAAGCTGCCACCGGAATTCCTTCTTCGATCAAGTCGCGCGCGTCGGCGAGGGTAGCTTCGCCGTAGATTTGGCGTTCCTTGGCGTCGCCGTGATGGATCGCGCGAGCTTCGTCGGGGAATTTCTCACCGACATACTCCGCGTTCTTCTCGACCTCTTTGCGGACGTTCGTTACCCACTCGCGCATAGCCCGTGCCTTCGATGCGGCCTCGGCGAGTTCGCCTTTCTTAGACACGGCCGGCGCCATCGGCGCTTTCATGATCTTCTTCGAATTGCACGTGGGG
>JANLXP010000739.1:0-1015 GCA_031365165.1 Alphaproteobacteria bacterium | reverse complement strand
CGGGTCGACAAGTCGGCGGATTTTGCGAAGGCGCTCGAAGGAGCGCAACGCGAGGCGCAGTCGGCGTTTGGCGAGGCGCGCGTGCTGGTCGAGAAGTATGTGTCGGCGCCGCGCCATGTAGAGATTCAGGTGTTCGCCGATGCGCACGGCAATGCGGTGCATCTGTTCGAGCGCGATTGTTCGCTGCAGCGGCGGCATCAAAAGGTGATCGAGGAAGCGCCGGCGCCCGGCATGCCGGCGGAGGTGCGCCGCGCGATGGGCGAGGCCGCGGTCAAGTGCGCGCAAGCGATCGGTTATCAAGGGGCGGGGACTGTCGAGTTCATCGTCGATGGATCGAAGGGGCTGAAAGCCGACGGCTTTTATTTCATGGAGATGAACACGCGCCTGCAGGTTGAGCATCCGGTCACGGAAATGATCACAGGGCTTGATCTCGTCGAGTGGCAGTTGCGCGTTGCGGCGGGTGAGAAGCTGCCGCGCACCCAAGATCAGTTGGCGATCAACGGCCACGCGGTCGAGGTGCGCCTTTACGCGGAAGATCCGGTGAAGGGATTCTTACCGTCGATCGGGCGCCTCGCACGGTTGAAGCTGCCGCAACCGGATGCGCATGTGCGGGTCGATTCGGGCGTCGTGGAGGGCGGCGAGGTTTCGATGTTCTACGATCCCATGATCGCGAAGGTGATCGCGTGGGATCAGACGCGAACGGCGGCGCTGGCGCGGTTGGCGAGCGCCCTCGAGACGGCTGAAGTCGCAGGCGTCAAGACGAACTTGGCGTTTTTGATCTCAGCGCTTCGACACAACGCGTTCATCGCGGGCGAAATCGATACTGGCTTCATCGATCGACACAAGGAGAGCTTGGTCGGCGCGGCGACGCCGGCGCCATCGGACGCGGTGCTGTTTGCAGCCTTGTTCGTTTTGTTGGAGCGGCGGGCGAAGGCGGCGGGCGCCTCGCCATGGCGGCATCTCGATGGGTGGCGCATTGGCGGCGTGCGTCAGCAAGAGATAATGCGGCTGACCG
>JANLXP010000725.1:0-11558 GCA_031365165.1 Alphaproteobacteria bacterium | reverse complement strand
CCGACGCGTTGGCCACCTGCATCTGAGACGCCTGCAATTTCATGACCGCATCAACCAATCGAAGCTCCACATCGTCGAGTTGCAGCTTCAGGTTGGACGCGTAAATGCCGGCGCCTGACGCGACCAGCAGCATGGCGGCGGCAGCGATCCAGCCGGCCCAGAATGCGCGTGAATGAGGCGCACGCTGCTCGGTCAGCGTCGCGTTCGACGCTGCAGACTTCGGCTTGGGCGCAAACGGCACGACCGTCTGGGCTGCAGTTGACGCAGTGGATGCGCCTGGTGCGCCTGCCGCTGCGAGAATGCGCGTCCGAAGCGCGGCGGGCGGGTCCACTTGCGTAACGGCGAACGGTAAGGCGTCTGACACGCCTGTGAGCAAGCGGACCTCGGCAGAACAGGTTTCGCACGAGATCAGATGCGCCTCGAACCCGGCGCGCTCGCCCTCGTATGCGCACGCCGATCGCCTACACGCTGGGCTATCCTGATCGAATCGAAGCCCCGACCCGCCGATTGAACCTCGCGGACCTGGGTCAGCTTTCGTTTGAGGCACCCGACACTGTCAGATTTCCCTGTCTCGCTCTGGCACAGGACGCCTTGCAGCGGCAGGGGGGCGCACCTACCATCCTCAACGCGGCCAACGAAGTCGCTGTAGAGGCATTTTTGGCGCGCAAATTGGCCTTTTCTGGCATCCCCCGTCTTGTGGAATCGGTGCTACGGCAATGCGATGCGGGTGGCCGAACCCCTGCATCCGTCGGTGAAGCACTTGAACTCGATCAGCTTGCACGAACGACGGCGGCGCGGCTTCTGCCGAACTGAACCGTGAGAAAAGAACGAAGGGACGGAAACGATGGAATATCCAACGACAATACTGGGTTGGGCGGGGCTGGTTGGCTTCGGCGGCCTTGGATTTGTCTTCACCATCACGCTTGTCGTTTTCGTTCATGAACTCGGCCACTTCCTCGCTGCCCGATATTTCGGGGTGAAGGTTGAAAGCTTCTCGATCGGATTCGGCAAGGCGATTGCGGGTTTTACCGATCGGCACGGCACGTACTGGAAAGTGGGATGGCTGCCGCTTGGCGGTTACGTGAAGTTTTGGGGTGATGAGGGTGTCTCAAGTACGCCCGACCACGACAAAATTGATCACGCGTCAGCGGCCGAACGAGCGGGCTCATTCCATCACAAACCGCTCTGGCAAAAGGCAATTATCGCCCTCGGCGGACCGGTCGCGAACTTCATTTTAGCCCTGGTTATTCTGACGGCCCTTTTCGCCTTCAACGGAACCTCGGTCGTGACGGCGCAAATCGGAGCCGTCAGCAAGGGCGCTCCGGCCGAACTCGCCGGATTCAAAGTCGGTGACACCGTGGTCGCCATCGACGGCAAGCCTGTCACCGAATTTCAGGACATCATTACGACCGTCGGCGTTGCCCAAGGGCGCCAGTTAGTGTTTCGCGTGCGGCGCAATGGCCAGGAGCTGAATATTCCGGTCACGCCGCAGCAAATCGAAAAGGAAGATCCGTTCGGCAACAAGGTGATGGACGCTGGCATCGGTGTGCGGCCAGTCATTCCCGGCAAGGTTGATCGCGTTGCACCCGGATCCGCGGCCGAACGGGCGGGGATGAAGGCGGACGACATCATCGTCGCAATCGGCAAGACGCCCGTCGTCACATGGAAGGACATCGCGACAGGGCTTCGTGCCGCAAACGGCCAACCGATTGAGATCACGCTCTACCGCGAAGAAGTCGACCCGAAGCTGCAACGCGCAAAACTGAAGAAGACCGTTGTAACGCTCTCGGCACAGGGGCCGTTGTCGTCGGCAACCGACTCGGATCGCTTCGTCGACGAATCTGTAGGGCTCACAGCGACCGTTCCCGGCGCCCCTGAGTCTGAAACCATTGTAAGATTCGGCCCACTTGAGGCGGCATCCAGAGCCGCCAGCACCGTCTGGTTCATCGTAGTTAAGACGCTGTCATTTATCGGCCAACTCTTGACCGGCACCGGAGACTATCAGCAGTTGTCCGGCCCAATCGGAATCGCCCAGGTTTCCGGCCAAGTTCTAGTGTTTTTCGGTGTGGTTGCTCTCATCAACCTGGCGGCGGTGTTGTCCGTAAGCATCGGTTTACTTAATCTTTTTCCCATCCCGATGCTCGACGGGGGACATCTCCTATACTATGGCATAGAAGCTGTACGTGGGCGTCCTTTGGGGGAGCGCGCGCAAGAGCTTGGGTTTCGGATCGGCTTCGCACTCGTAGTCGGTTTGATGCTTTTTGCGACTTGGAACGACATTACGAAGTTCAAGCTGTTCTGAAGTGCTTGCCAGTTACCTAAGTTTTGGGCCGCGGGGCGTACAAGAATGAAAAGAGTACTCGGAACGGCGTTGGCGCTCTTGGTCGCCCTGTTGTTCGCCGTAGCGCCAGCTGTCGCTGAGCAAGCGGATGGGCCGGTCGTCACGCGCATCAACGTCGAAGGCAATCAGCGCATCGAAGAATCGACCGTTCTGTCGTACATGGTCGTTCGCGAAGGCCTGGCATACTCGCAGCAACAAGTTGATCAATCCCTAAAGACGCTCTACCAGACCGGTCTCTTCGCCGACGTTCAGATCCAACAGGCGAACGGCGTCGTGACGGTGAAGGTGGTCGAAAATCCGATCATCAACCGCATCGCGTTTGAAGGTAACTCCAAGACCTCCGACAAAACCCTGACCGACGAAGTTCAGCTGAAGCCACGTATGGTCTTCACGCGCTCAAAGGTTCAGTCCGACGTCCAGCGCATCATCGAAATTTATCGCCGCTCCGGTCGCTTCGCCGCTTCGGTTGAGCCCAAGACCGTGCAGTTGGCGCAAAACCGCGTGGATCTCGTCTTCGAAATCAATGAGGGTCCGACCACCGGCGTTAGCCGCATCATCTTCATCGGCAACAAAGCGTTCAGCGACGGTACGCTGCGCGACAAGATCGCGACCGGTGAATCGATCTGGTGGAATTTCCTCCAGACGAACGACAACTACGATCCTGATCGCCTGACGTTCGACCGCGAACAGCTCCGCCGCTATTACCTGAGCCAAGGCTACGCCGACTTCCGCGTGATCTCCGCCGTCGCCGAACTCGCGCCGGACCGCAGCGGCTTCTACATCACCTTCACGATTGAAGAAGGCGACAAGTACGACTTCGGCAAAGTCGAAATCGACACAAAGCTCAAAGACGTTCCGGTCGGCGATTTGCGCCAATTGATCCGGTTCGAAGGTGGCGACCAGTACAACGCCGAACTGATCGACAAGAGCGTCGACGCCCTCACACTCGCCGCAGGCACGAAGGGCTACGCGTTCGTCGACATCCGTCCGCGCGTTCGCCGCAACAAGGAATCCAAGACCGTCGACGTCGTCTTCAAGATTGAAGAGGGCCCACGCGTCTACATCGAGCGCATCAACATCGTCGGAAACACCCGCACCCTCGACAAAGTCATCCGCCGCGAAATCCGGCTGGTCGAAGGCGACGCGTTCAACCGAGTGCTCATCAACCGCTCGCGTTCGCGTATCCGCGGTCTCGGCTTTTTCAAAAAGGTCGAAATCAACGAAGAGCCTGGCTCTTCGGGTGATCGCACGGTCCTGAACGTCGAAGTCGAAGAACAATCGACGGGTGAGTTCTCGATCAGCGCCGGCTTCTCGTCTGCCGACAACGTGGTAGGCGCCGTGAGTTTGACGGAAAAGAACTTGCTGGGCCGCGGTCAGTTCCTGCGTCTGCAGGTGTCCGTGTCGAGCATCCGCCAACAGGTCGACCTGCGCTTCACAGAGCCGTACTTCCTCGACCGCAACATGTCGGCCGGCTTCGACCTCTACAACACGCACTCCGTCTACAGCGAGTCGGACTACGAGGCTGACATCCGCGGTGTCGGCTTGCGCCTTGGTTTCCCGCTGTCGGAGTACGGCCGGTTGGGTCTGCGCTACACGCTGCGCCAGGACGACATTCAGTCGACCAACAACCTGTATCAGTCGCCTGGCGTGACGACGCTGTCGTTGGTCGGATTCACTTACGCCTACGACGAAAAAGACGATCCAATCGAGCCGAAGAACGGCTTCGATCTGACGTGGAGCGGCGACGTTTCGGGCCTGGGTGGCGACAAGAAGTACCTCAAGACCGAATTGAGCTCGAATTGGTACAAGCGCCTGTGGTTCGACGATCTCGTTCTCAACGTGGCAGCCACGGCGGGCTACATCGTGGCTTACGGCGACGAAACGCTGGAATTGAACGATCGCTTCTTTAAAGGCGGTGGGTCGTTCCGCGGCTTCAAGACCTCGGGAATCGGTCCGCGCGACATCGCGCCCGACACCGGAACGCCGCCATCGGTCGGTGGTGAGATGTACGCAATCGGCACCGTCGAGCTTCGTTTCCCGAACTTCTTGCCCGAAGAGCTTGGCATCAAGACGGCACTGTTCACTGACTTTGGTACGGTCGGCATGGTCCAAGACAAGCCCGTTTGCGACAACGACGGCCTTGGCGGGAACGACATCTGCATCGTGGACGATATGTCACTGCGAGCTTCGGCAGGTGTGAGCGTGTACTGGAATTCGCCTTTCGGTCCGGTGCGCCTTGATTTCTCCCAAATTTTGAACAAAGAACAGTACGACCAAACCGAGTCCTTCCGCTTCAGCGCTGGTACGAAGTTTTAGGTCCGCTCCAGGAGTTGCAATCATATGAAGACGCCTAAGGCCCTGTGGGCCGCCGCCGCATTCGCGGCAGTAACACTAATGCTCGGAACGGTTGCGTCGGCGCAGCCCGTTCCCGCCAAACCGCCCATCGCCGGCGCCAAGCCAGTCGCCGCAACGGGCAAAGCCCCGACCGCCGTCATCCTGTTCCTTGATCGCGGCACGGTGCTTCGCCAGTCGTCGGTCGGCAAAGACATGTACGCGCAGGTCGAAGGCCTCGCGAAAAAGATGGAAGCGGAGTTCTCGCCGGAGAACAAAAAGCTGCAGACCGACGTCCAGGCCCTCCAGGCCCAGGCCGCCGTTCTCTCGCCCGACGTCCGCCAACAGAAGGTGAAGGATCTGGAAGCCCGCCGCGCGGCGTTCCAAAAGAAGGTCCAGGATCGTCAGGCCGCGATCCAAAACGGTCTCGGCACGGCACGCACGCAAGTCGAAAAGGCGCTGGGGCCTATTCTTGAAAAAATTATGGTCGAGCGCGGAGCAAACCTCTTGCTCGATCGTGGTCTTGTCGTACTCGGTGCAACCGACCTCGACGTGACCGCAGCAGTCATTCAGCGTTTGAATACATCGCTGCCCAAGGTCGTGGTGACCCCGGTAGCCCCCAAAGCGCCGGCGAAGCCCGCAGGCGCGAAGCCGAACGGCTAGGAGGAATAAGAGTTATGTTGACGAAGAAGCTCTGGGCCGGCACCGCGCTTGCGGTTGTTGTGCTCGCATTCGGCGCGCTGAGCGCCGCCGCCCAACCGGTTCCCGCCGCAACCGCAGCCAAGCCAGCGGCCACAGGCAAGGCGCCGCCTGCCATCATCCTGTTCTTGGATCGCGGCACGGTCTTGCGCCAGTCGTCGGTTGGCAAAGACATGTACGCCCAAGTCGAAGGCCTCGCGAAAAAGATGGAAGCCGAGTTCTCCCCTGAGAACAAAAAGCTTCAGGCTGACGTTGGCGAGTTCCAAAAGACGGCGCAGATGATGAAGCCGGAAATTCGTGCCGCCAAGATCAAGGAACTGGAAGGCCGTCGCGCCGGATTCCAAAAGAAGGTCCAGGATCGCCAAGCCGCCATCCAAAACGGCCTCGGTACTGCGCGTTCGCAAGTCGAAAAGGCGTTGGGACCGATCCTTGAAAAGATCATGGTCGAACGTGGATCGAACTTGCTGCTCGATCGCGGCCTCGTCGTTCTGGGAGCAACCAGCCTCGACGTGACGACCGTGGTCATTCAGCGCCTGAATACGGCGCTTCCGAAGGTTACCGTCACGCCTGTGGCTCCGAAGGCTGTTGCAAAGCCCGCTGGCGCCGCGAAGCCACCAGGCTAACGTTGGGTCGGCAGGGGCGCGTCGGCTCTTGATATTCCCGAACCGAAGTCGGATAGAGGGCCGGGCTCAACCAGAGTCCGGCCTTATTCTTTTGACCGATGGCTGACCCGCGCTTTTACGACAACGAAGGCCCTTTCACGCTCGCTCGCATCGCCGAGTTGACGGGTGGAAAAGTCGCGCGCGATACAGGCCTTTCGATCGCTGATCTGGGCGCCCTCGATAGCGCCGGCCCCTCACACATTTCCTACTGCGAAGGGCCCAAGTTTCGAAGCGCCCTCGAACGCACGAAGGCTGGCGCCGTTCTCGTCGGTGAAGCGTTTGCGGCAAGTGTGCCGGCTTCCGCCGTCGCAATTGTGTGCGCGCAACCGGCAATGGCTTTCGCCAAGGTCGCAGTCGCGCTCTACCCCAACGCTGGCCTGTTATGGCCGGTATCAAAGCCACCAGTTCAAAACATCGCCCCCTCCGCGAGAGTAGGGGAGGGCACGGTGATCGCGCCGGATGTCTTCATCGGCGAAGGCGCCGAAATCGGCAACGATTGCATCGTTGGCCCAGGCACCGTGATCGGACGCGGCGTTCAGATCGGCCACAAAGCCCTACTCGGCTCCCAGGTCACGATAACCCACACGTTGATGGGCGATCGATGCATCGTTCACGCTGGCACCCGCATCGGCCAAGACGGTTTCAGCTTCGTGAGCGGACCGTTGGGCCACTTCAAGGTCCCGCAGCTCGGCCGCGTGATCATCCAAGACGACGTTGAATTCGGTGCGAACGCAACCATCGATCGCGGCGCTTTGGCGGACACAGTGATTGGCGAAGGCACCAAGTTCGACAACTCCGTCCACATAGGCCACAACAACCGCATTGGTCGGCGCTGCATCATCGTCGCCCAAGTCGGAATCGCTGGCAGCAGCGACATAGGTGACTTCGTAGTCTTAGGCGGGCAGGTCGGGATCGGCGATCACCTCAAAGTTGGCGCGGGAACATTCGTCGCCGGCAAATCCGGCGTGACGCGCAGCCTGGAGGCGGGGAAGGTCTACGCCGGCTATCCGGCGCATCCCATCGAGCAGTGGCGGCGCGAAGTTGGAACCTTGGCGCGGATGACCAAAGCATCACGGAGCAAGAATGAGCGCGATGCCGGAAAAGACTGATCTCCCTGCCATCGACACCAAACGGCTGATGGAGCTCTTGCCGCATCGTCCTCCGATGCTGCTGATCGACAAGATGGTCGACATCGTGCCGAATGTGAGCGCGACTGGCATTCGTGCCGTCTCGATCAACGACCCCGCGTTTTTGGGTCACTTCCCGGGACACCCGGTAATGCCCGGGGTCATGATCGTCGAAGCAATGGCGCAAACCGCCGGCGCGCTTGTGATGTTTTCGATGAACGCCAACGCCTCCGACAAGCTCGTGTATTTTATGTCGATCGATAAGGCGCGCTTCCGCCATCCAGTGGTGCCGGGCGATTTGTTGCGCGTTCCGGTCAAGCTGCAACGCGCGCGCGCGCCGGTTTGGCGCTTCACGGGCGAGGCCTACGTCGACGGCAAACTGTGTGCGGAAGCGGAGTACAGCGCAATGATCATGGACAAGGCAGGAAGGCCCGCAACCAACAATGACTAGAGTTCACCCGACTGCCGTTGTCGCGCCCACAGCGAAGGTTCACGAAACGGTCGAGATCGGCCCGTTCTGCGTCGTGGGCCCAAAAGTCACGCTGCATGAGGACGTCCGCCTCATCAATCACGTCTGCGTCGATGGGCGCACGTCGATCGGCAAGGGCACAGTGGTCTACCCGTTCGCGTCGCTCGGCCAACCGCCGCAAAGCCTCGCCTATCAAGGCGAAGAGACCGACCTCGTGATCGGCACGAACAACATCATTCGCGAGCACATGACGATGAACCCGGGCACCGCGAAGGGCACGGGCGTCACGCGCGTCGGCGACAATTGCATGTTCATGGCTGACAGCCACGTCGCGCACGATTGTCGGGTGGGCAGCAACTGCGTCTTCGCGAACAACGCCATGATCGGCGGCCACGTCGTGGTCGACGATTTCGTCTGGCTCGGCGGCGGCGCAGCGGTGCATCAGTTCAGCCGCATCGGTAAGCACGCTTTCGTCGGCGGCATGGCAGGCCTGGAGGGCGACCTCATTCCCTACGGCTCGGTCATGGGCAACCGCGCGCACCTCGCAGGGCTCAACTTGGTTGGCTTGAAACGCCGCGGCTTCAACCGCGAACAGATTCACGAACTTCGTAACGCCTACCGTCTGCTGTTCGCGCAGGAAGGCACCTTTCAGGAGCGCCTGGCAGACGTCGCGGAATTGTTCGCCGACCGGCAAGAAGTTATGGACATCGTGAACTTCGTTCGTGCGGGCGGCAACCGGCCGCTCTGCATGCCTGAGCGCGAGAACCGCTCCGACAACGCGTGACGGTGCGAGTGCCGAAACTGGGTATCGTTGCAGGCGCCGGCGCTTTGCCTCTCGAGATCGCGCGCGCCAGCAGTGCCTCCGGGCGGCCTTACTATTTGATCGCCATCGACGAGTTCGCTGACTCCATGCCCGCCTCCATAACTCACGCGCGCTTCGCCATCAGCAAGATCGGCGCCATCATCGCGGAACTCCGGCGCCAAGGGTGCGCGGACATTGCGTTCGCCGGCAAGTTCGAGCGCCCGAACGGCAAGAACATCAAGATACGCCCCGACCTCGGCGGTTTGGAATTCATTGCTCGTATTCTGGGCCGGTTCGGCCGAAGCGACGATACGCTGCACCGCGCGATCGCCAGCATGTTCACAGTACGGGGCTTTCGCGTCGTATCGCCATTGGAGGCGGCACCGGCCTTAGCGGCGCGCGAAGGCTGCCTCACAACGGTCGAGCCGAGCGCAGCCCTCAATGCGACCTTTGCTCGAAGCCTGGAGCTCGCGAAAGAGCACGGCGCAACCCGGCAAGGCCAAGCCGTCGTGGTCGAGAACGGCGCGGTCATCGCCCGTGAGACGCGCGCAGGCACCGACGCAATGCTGCAGGCCCTGGGCGAGGGCAAGCGCCCGAACGCGATCCTCGTAAAGGCGATGACACCAACCCAACTCCCGACGATCGACCCGCCGGCCATAGGCGAAAGCACCGTCGTCAACGCCGCGCGCGCTGGCCTGGCCGGAATCTTGGTAGAAGCGAACCGAAGCGTCATCGTGGACGAGACGGCCGTGCGCACAAAAGCTGACGCAATGGGTGTCTTCGTCTGCGCCGCCAGCGTGCCTGCACCATGAAAACGCGCACCATCATGCTCATCGCGGGCGAGCCGTCAGGCGACGCCCTCGGCGGCCAGCTGATCGAGGGCCTGAAAACGCTGGCGCCATCGGGCTTGCGCATCGTTGGCGTGGGCGGTGCGCGCATGCGAGCTGCAGGGCTGCAAAGCTTGTTCTCCCTGGACGACACATCGGTAATGGGCTTGCGCGAGGTGGTGCCTCGCCTCCCACGCATTCTCATGCGCATGCGCCAAGCCGCAAACTTTGCGATCAAACAGCAACCCGACATCGTCGTGCTCATCGACAGCCCCGACTTCACCCACAACGTGGCAAAGCGCATCCGCAAGCGCGCGCCGGACTTGAAGCTCGTCGACTACGTGGCGCCGCAAGTCTGGGCGTCACGGCCGAAGCGGGCGGCCCAGATGGCTGAATACTTCGACCACGTGCTCTGTTTGCTTCCGTTCGAAGTCCCGTTCTTCCAGAACGTCGGGCTACCCGCGACATTCGTCGGCCACCCAGTCATTGAACGCGCGCCCGACCCAGGCGTCGGCGCCGCATTCCGCGCGCGTCACGGCATCAAGGCGGACGAAAGACTAGTCGTTTTGCTCCCGGGAAGCCGCCTGAGCGAGATCCGCTTCCTCTGGCCCGTGTTCCGTGCGGCGGTCGAAACCGCCCAAAGTGCAACCGGCCCCTTAAGGGTGGTGATCCCAACGGTTGCCACCGTGGCCGCCCGTGTCCGCCAACTCGCGGCCGAGTGGAACCAGGATGTGCTGGTCACGGAAGATCAGCAAGACAAATTCGGTGCATTCGAAGCCGCAGACGCGGCGCTCGCGGCATCTGGAACAGTAACGACCGAACTCGCCCTCGCAGCGACGCCGATGGTCATTGGCTATAGGGTAGGGCAGGTCACAGCAGCCATCGCGCGCCGTTACATCAAGGTCCCCTACATCACGCTGGTGAACCTAATTCTGAAACGCGAGGCAATTCCGGAATTCGTCCAGGAAGAATGCACGGCTGAGAACCTTTCCGCCGAACTCATCAAGCTCCTCTCGAACCCTTCGGCGCGCATCGCCCAAGTCACGGCCTCAGCCGAAGCGGTCAAAGCACTAGGGTTCGGCGACGAGAAGCCGAGCGTCCGCGCGGCGCGCGCCGTTCTCAAGCTGCTTGACGAGCCCAAAAAGAAAACGGCGCCCAAAGGCGCCGCCTAGATCTACCGCTTATGTACCGCGACGTAGTCGCGCTTCGGCGCGCCCACATAAAGCTGCCGTGGCCGTCCGATCTTCTGGCTGGGGTCTTCGATCATCTCAGCCCACTGTGCGATCCAGCCCACCGTGCGCGCGAGAGCGAACAGCGCCGTAAACATCGACGTCGGGAAGCCAAGCGCCTTCAGCGTGATGCCCGAATAGAAGTCGATGTTCGGATAGAGCTTCTTCTCGACGAAGTAGGGGTCGTTGAGCGCGATCTTCTCAAGTTCCATCGCGACCTGCAGCAGCGGATCGTTGCGGATGCCGAGTTCGTCGAGAACCTCATGGCACGTGTGCTGCATGACCTTCGCGCGCGGATCGTAGTTCTTGTACACCCGGTGCCCGAAGCCCATCAGGCGGAAGCCCGAGTTCTTGTCTTTGGCGCGCGCCACATATTCCGGGATGCGGCTTACGCTTCCGATTTCTTCCAGCATCTTGAGGGCAGCTTCGTTCGCGCCGCCATGCGCAGGCCCCCAGAGGCAAGCAATGCCCGCCGCGATGCACGCAAACGGGTTGGCGCCCGACGAACCCGCCAATCGCACGGTCGACGTTGAAGCGTTCTGCTCGTGATCGGCGTGCAGAATGAAAATGCGATCGAGCGCTCGCGCGAGCACTGGGTTCGACTTGTAGTCTTCCGCCGGCACCGCAAAGCACATGCGCAGAAAATTCTCGGAGTAATTCAAGTCATTGCGCGGATAGATGAACGGCTGACCGATGGTGTATTTATAGGCCATCGCGGCAATCGTCGGCATCTTGGCGATCATGCGGTGGCTGGCGATCGTGCGCTGCATCGGATCGTTGATATCGGTTGAGTCGTGATAGAACGCGGACAACGCTCCAACCACACCACACATAACCGCCATCGGATGCGCGTCGCGACGGAACCCGCGGAAGAACATGCTGATCTGTTCGTGCACCATCGTGTGGCGCGTAATCGCATTCCGGAACGTCTTCAGCTGATCACCAGTCGGCAATTCGCCGTGCAGCAGCAGATAGCAGACCTCGATGAAGTCGCTGTGCTCCGCCAGCTGCTCAATGGGATAGCCGCGGTACAGAAGCACGCCTTCATCGCCATCGATGTAGGTGATCGCG
>JANLXP010000707.1:0-5620 GCA_031365165.1 Alphaproteobacteria bacterium | reverse complement strand
CCGTCACCGTGCTGGTCGGGCCCGGTTGTTTGCCGGTGCCGGCTGCGAGCTCGCGATATTGCAGGCCGGTTTCGGTCACCTTGACCCCCGCCTTCTCCGCATTCGCGGCCAAATAGTCTGCATTCTTTTCAGCACTCAAATCGGCAGCCACTTCGGCCTCCTGTTCGTTGATGAGTAAGTTTCCGGGTTCTTCTTCGGCAGGTTTCGTCAGCGTGTCGAGAAATCCGCCGGGCACGAAAATCCAAATCGTGAGAAGCAAACAAATAACGCCGGCGCCGATGGCGACGCGCGTCTGTTGCGAGAGTTTTGGTAGCTTGTTCATCGAGCGGTGTTCAGTTCCTGGGTGCCGGCATCGGATCGCCAACGACGACGGCAAATAGCAGATGGTCCTGCCATTCGCCATTGATCCTGAGATATTTTCTGGCTGTGCCTTCGGCGGAGAATCCGGCCTTCGTCAACACGCGGCGCGAGGCGACGTTTGACGGCAGGCATGCCGCTTCGATGCGATGGAAGCCCAGCCGATCGAACGCGTGGCGAACGAGCGTCACGACGGCGTCCGTCATCAGGCCACGGCCTGCGTGCTTCTGTCCCATCCAATACCCGAGCGAGGCCGCCGATTGCGCGACGCCTTGACGGATGTTGGAAAGCTGGCAGCCGCCGGTGAGTTCCTCTGCCTTGCGGTCGAAGACGAAGAACATGAGGCCGGTGCCGTCGCGTTCGGCCTGTGCGTAGCGGCGCAGACGGCGGCGAAATGCAGCGCGCGTCAGTTCGTCGTGCGCCCAAGTCGGCTCCCATGGGGTCAGGAACTCGCGGCTTTCGCCGCGCAGTTTCGACCATTCGACGAAGTCAGCCGCGATCGGCGCGCGCAGACGCACAAGCCTGCTTTCGATAAACGCCGCGGATTTCGTGCGGCCCAGGGTTGCCCGGATCGACATGCGCTTCTTAAGCGAAACGCTGAGCGATGCGATCGTAGGAGCCCAGCGTCCCCATCGGTCCCAGCGCTGCGAGAGTGAGGCGCGTGTTCGTCAGAATTTTGCCTGCGATCCTGGTCACCTCTTTGGTGTCCACGGCTTCGATCTTGGCGATCAGTTCGCGGGTGTCGAGGATGCGGCCGTAGGTGAACATGTGAGCGGCAATTTGTTCGCAGCGCGACGATGCCTGCTCGAGGCCCATCAGCAGCCCGGATTTGATTTGTGCACGGGCGCGGGCGACTTCG
Source organism: Alphaproteobacteria bacterium (assembly GCA_031365165.1). Lineage (GTDB taxonomy): Bacteria > Pseudomonadota > Alphaproteobacteria > Micropepsales > Micropepsaceae > SZUA-430. The sequence goes on along the minus strand of JANLXP010000707.1, from coordinate 4,404 downwards.
TCTTCGCCGGCTTCGACGGCGAGCGATTTCATCTCGCCCGCGATGACGTCGACAAGTTCGGCAGCGTCCGCGGCGCTGGTGCCGGCGTAGATGCCGATCAAGCCCGTCTCGCGATAGCTGGAGCCGAACGTGTGGACGGCGTAGCAAAGGCCGCGTTTCTCACGCGCTTCTTGGAATAGGCGCGAGGACATGCCGCCGCCCAGGACCGTCGAATAAACTTGCACGCCGAATATGTCGTTGTCGTCGGCCTTGAAGCCAGGGAAGGCGAGCGCCAAGTGCGCTTGCTCCAAATCGTCTTCGGCGCGGAACTCGCCGCCGCCATAGTTTGCAGGTTCGACCTTCACGGGAGAGCCGGCTTGGACCTTCGTGAAATACCTCTCGGCGAGAGCAACCATTTGCTCGTGCTGTACGGCGCCGGCCGAAATCAGCAGCATGCTTTGGGCGACGTAGTGGTCCTTGATCTGATTGATCAGCGTGTCGCGCGTGAACGAGCGGACGTGTTTTTCCGTCCCTAAGATCGGGCGGCCCAACGATTGGCTGGGGAATGCCGTCGCCTGGAGGTGGTCGAAGATGATGTCGTCGGGCGTGTCTTCGGCTTGGCCGATCTCCTGGATCACCACGCCCTTCTCTCGGGCGAGTTCTTCGGGATCGAAGATCGAGTGCTGCAGGATGTCGGCGAGGATGTCGATGCCGAGCTGCACATCTTCCTTCAGCACGCGCAAGTAGTAAGCGGTCTGCTCGCGGCCGGTGTAAGCGTTGATGAAGCCACCAACGCGTTCGACCTCTTCGGCGATCATGCGGGCGGAGCGGCTGCGCGTGCCCTTGAACGCCATATGCTCCAGCATGTGGGCGATGCCGTTCGTGGCCTCAGTCTCGTTGCGCGCGCCTGCGTCCACCCACACGCCCAGCGCCGCCGTTTCGATATGCGGCATGTGGTCGGTGATGACGGTCAGGCCGTTCGCGAGCTTCGTGATCTGCGGGTTCATTCGGCATCCTGCTTCGTTCGGAGCGGGATTACATAGAGCAGTTGGTCCCACTTTTCATGGGGAATAGAAATGGCCGATTTCCGCGGTTCTACCTGCCGGAAATGAATTCCTTCAACGGACCAATTGCGTTCGGCAGCGTCTCGTAGCGTTCGGGCGCGGTCAGGATCCAGCGCATCCGTTCCGGCAGCGCGGGCTTCGTCCCGGTCGCCGTCTCGACGGCCTCGGGAAACTTGGCTGGGTGGGCTGTCGCCAGCGTGACGACATCTTCCGTTTCGACCGCTTTGCGCGTTGCGGTCAGGCCCACCGCGGTGTGCGGGTCGACGCTCAGATTTGCTTCGCGGTGGAAGAGCTTCATCGTAGCAAGGGTTTCCCCTTCGTGGACACGATCGGCGACGAACATCGCTTGGATCGCGGCCAGCGCCGTGGTCTCGATCGTGAGCGAGCCAGTGGCTGCAAAGGCCGCCATCAGCTTTTGCACCGTCGCGGCGTTGCGGCCGTGCGCTTCGTAGAGCAGGCGTTCGAAGTTGCTGGCGACTTGAATATCCATCGCTGGCGAGAGCGTCGCATGGACCGTGCCGCGCGCGTAGGTGCCGGTCGCGATCGCGCGAGCCAAGATGTCGTTTGCGTTTGTCGCCACGATCAGGCGCTTGATCGGCACACCCAGTTCCTTGGCGACGTAGCCCGCGAAGACGTCGCCGAAATTGCCGGTGGGAACACTGAACGTTAGCGGACGCTCGCCTAGAGCCAGGCTGGTCGAGAGGTAATACGCGGTTTGGGCGGCGATGCGGACCCAGTTGATCGAGTTGATCGCGGCGAGGCGGTGCGCTTGCGCGAAGGCGTGGTCGGCGAACAGCTGCTTCACCAGGCTTTGCGTGTCGTCGAACGTGCCTTCGATGGCGACGTTGCGGATGTTCGTTGCCGTTGCCGTCGTCATTTGGCGACGTTGCACGTCCGAGATGCGGCCCTTTGGATGCAAGACGACGAGGTCGATGTTGCCACGGCCGGCTAACGCCGCGACCGCGGCCGCACCGGTGTCCCCCGATGTTGCAGCGACGACGAGCGCGCGGGTTTTGCGGCGCGCGAGCGCTTCGTCCATCAGCGGCGCGAGCAATTGCAGCGCGAAGTCTTTGAAAGCGAGTGTGGGACCGTGGAACAGTTCGAGAAGCCAGCGGTGAGCGCCGAGTTCGCGGAGCGGCACGACGTGCGCATCATCGAACTTTGCGTAAGCTTCGCGCGCGTGACGGTCGATTGGCTCGTACCACTCGCGGTCGGCGAAGAGCGCGAGAACGGTCGCGGCGAGATCGGCGTAGCTTAGCTTCTTGCCGCGCAGCCGTGCGAAGTCGAGGCGCGGCCAGGTTTCAGGCATGTAGAGGCCGCCGTCGGGCGCGGGGCCGGTCAGCAAAACGTCTTCGAACGAAATCGCGGGCGATGCCCCGCGGGTGCTCACGTATTTCATCGAGTGAACTTCAGGCGGCCACGCACATAGTGGTAGCGCAAGTATATGACCAAAAGCACAAGCGCCAACGAGAACCAGGTCAGCGCGTAGTTCAGGTGGTTGTCGGGGATATCAAGCTTGGTCGAGAGCGGTTCGGGGTTTCCGAGCCGGTTTGCCGCCTCAAGGATCAACTGGCTCTTTAGCGCAACGCCCGCCAGCCTCGCAATCGCGGCGCTGTCGCGCACGAACAGCATGCGCTTGGCGGTGTCGGCCGGTGGCGTGAAGGTTCGGGACAGTGAGGATGGCCGCAAGACGCCCTCCACGTCGACTTCACCCTTTGGTTCGGGAAAGGTTTTGTTGGTGCTCGGCCACGCTTCGTCGACCCAGCCGCGATCGACCAAGATTGTGCCGCCGGAACCGAGCGCGAATGGGGTCACGACTTTCTTGCCTTGGCGCGTCGGGCCGCCGTCGGTGCGCGGCGCGTAGACGTAAACCTCCTTGGCGTGATCGAACGTGCCCCGTGCCGTCACCTGGCGGTGGGCCGCAAAGTCGTCGCCGGTGGCGAGCAGGATCTCGATCGGTGCTGGTGCGGCCGCCGCGCGGGAGGCAATGCGATCGAGCAATGCGTGTTTTTCTTCGCGCCGTTCAAGCTGCCAGACGCCGAGCGCGATCAGAATGCCAAGGGCTAGAAGCGTGAACACAGTCAGGACCGGGAGCGGGCGAAACATCAATCTTGCCGGCGGCCTTCGCCGGCTTGATTGCGGTATTGCAGCGCGAACAGCGTCGCCTTCAGCGGCGGCAGGAGCCCTAGGCACAAGCCGATTGTGAGGGGCAACCAGAGGAGCGCGTGCAGCCAGTAGGGCGGGCTGAAGTTGACTTCGACGATGAGCGCGCAGGTGACGATGAAGGCGCCTGCGATTAAGATCACGAACACCGCCGGGCCGTCACCAGCGTCAGCGAAACGAAAATCGAGGCCGCAGACCGTGCAGCGTTCGGCGAAGACGAGATAGGCCTTGTAGACACGGCCCTTGCCGCAGCGCGGGCAGCGACAACGCAGCCCCGCCTGAGACAACGGGGCTGCCTGCAACTCACCCATCGATCACCTTAGGTTTGGCGGTTCGCCCTAGTGCACCGCGTGGACCGCACCCTCGCCCCAGACATAGATGGAGGCGAAGAGGAACAGCCACACGACGTCGACGAAGTGCCAATACCACGCCGCCGCCTCAAAGCCGAAATGACGCTCCGGCGTGAAGTGGCCGGCGCGGGCGCGGAACCAGCAGACGATCAGGAAGATCGTGCCCACGATGACGTGGAAGCCGTGGAACCCGGTCGCCATGAAGAACGTCGCGCCGTAGATGTTGCCGGCAAACGGAAAGGCCGCGTGCGTGTACTCGTACGCCTGGAGCGACGTGAACAGCATTCCGAGAAGGATCGTGAGCCCGAGGCCGTTGACGGCTGCTCGCTGATTACCGGTTTGGATTGCATGGTGAGCCCATGTCACCGTCGTGCCCGACGTCAGCAGCACCAACGTGTTCAAGAGCGGGATGTCCCACGGATCGAACGTTACGATCTTTTCCGGCGGCCAGGTCGTCAGGTTGATCGCGTGCGGGAAGAGCGCCGCGTTGAAGTAGGCCCAGAACCAAGCGACGAAGAACATCACCTCCGAGGCGATGAACAGGATCATGCCGTAGCGCAGGCCGAGCTTCACGACCGGCGTGTGGTCGCCGAGGGTCACCGACTCTTTCACGACGTCGCGCCACCAACCGACAAACGTGTAGAGCAGAAGGCCAAAGCCGCCGATCAGCACGACTGGAATGGTCACGCCAAACATGTGAAGGCCGCTAAAAATCGATAGACCAAACAGCGGCGGCTGCTCTTTCAACGTTTGGAAATACGCGATCGCGCCGATGGCAGTTATGAACGCGGCAGCGGATCCGATGATCGGCCAGGCGCTGGGTTGCACCAGGTGATAGTCGTGTTTGA
>JANLXP010000688.1:0-3828 GCA_031365165.1 Alphaproteobacteria bacterium | reverse complement strand
GCTGACGCTTTGGCCCGGCGGCGAAACAAAGAAAATCGCGAACGCGCATCCCCACGGCGCATGGATCGAATGGCTGCTTGAGGGATGATTCAAATGCTGCGGGCGTAAGCCACCCAAAGCCGAAGGGTGGTGCCTGGGGCCGGAATCGAACCAGCGACACGCGGATTTTCAGTCCGCTGCTCTACCAACTGAGCTACCCAGGCTGATCATCGCCAAACCGAACCGGTCAGACGCGAAGGCCCGGGGTTATAAGGAATAGCCCTTGGCGTGTCCAGCCGCAGCAATCTGCGGCAATTGGGGCGTGCTGACCTGCGTGCTATGAACGGCACATTGTCATTCAAATCGCATCAAGGATCGCGCCCCATGACCTACACCTGCTTCAATGTCGAGACCAAGGACAAGGTCGCGCACATTCAGCTGACGCGCCCCGACGCGTTCAACACGATGAACCGCGCATTCTGGAACGAACTCCCAGATATCGTGAACAAGATCAACGACGAGGTCTCGGCCCGCGCGATCGTCATTTCGTCCACCGGCAAGCACTTCTCGGCCGGCATGGAATTGTCGGTGTTCACGGACGGGCAGGGCGTCGGCGGTAGTGCACGCGAACCCGCCCGCGCCCGTCTCGGCCTGCGCGGTGAAGCGGCGCGTCTGCAGCGCTCGTTCTCCTGCCTCGACGATGCGCGCATGCCGGTGCTGCTGGCGGTGCAGGGCGGCTGCATTGGCGGCGCCGTCGATCTGAGCACCTGCGCCGACATGCGCTACGCCACGAAGGACGCGTTCTTCGTGATCCAGGAAATCAATCTCGCGATGACGGCCGACGTCGGCACGTTCCCGCGCCTCTGCCACCTTCTGCCGCAAGGCCTCGTGCGCGAACTCGCCTATTCCGGTCGCCGCCTGCTCGCGAAGAAGGCCTACGACCTCGGCTTCGTGAACGAACTCTTCGACAGCCACGAACAAATGCTCGACCACGTGCTGACCTTAGCCCGCGAAATCGCGTCGAAGTCGCCTCTCGCGGTCCATGGCTCGAAGGTGATGATCAACTACGCCCGCGACCACTCGATCGCCGACGGCCTCGACTACATCGCGACCTGGCAGGCCGGTATGTTCTCCGCCAACATCGACATGGCCGAGAGCTTCAAGGCCAAGCAAGAAAAGCGCGAGCCCGTCTACGACGACCTGCCGCCGATCCGCAAGGCGATGTAAGCACAAACGATGACGACAGCAGCCAAGCCCGCGCCCGCGGGCTACACCGCCGTATTCGGCGAAGCGGGCTTCAACAAATATGTCGGTCCCGTCTGGCAGTCGTCGGACAAGGCCGAGTTCCTGTTCGACGTCCGCGACATCCACCTGAACGGCGGCCAGTCGCTGCACGGGGGCATGGCGATGGCGCTGGCCGACATCGTCATGGGCAGAAGCGTCCGCGACGCGCTGGACGGCCAAGTGGCGATGACGATCTCGCTGAACTGCGATCTCATTGGCCCGGCGCGCCTCGGCGACCGCATCCGTGGCCAGGCGACGATCACCCGCCGCACGCGCTCGATCGTCTTCATCTCCTGCGCACTGACGGTCGAAGCGAAGCCCATCCTGACCGCGACCGGCATCTGGAAGATCGTGGGGACGGAATAGTGGAAGACTATAACTTCACGCCCCTAAAGCCCGCGCGCGAGGTCGCGCCGCCCCCCGGTTGGGGCTATGCGGAACAGTTCGACCCGTTCGAAGCCTATCTCGGTCCCTATTTCCACCGCCTCGTGGACGGCGCGCACGAGTTCGCCTTCATCGTGGACGACCGTCACACGAACGCAGCTGGGATCGCCCATGGTGGTGCCCTCCTGACATTCGCCGACGCGGCGTTGGGGTACGCGCTCTGGACCGCGACGGACCGCGCCCCGTGCGTGACCGTCAGCCAGCAGTCGAACTTCCTCAGCCCCGCCAAGATCGGCGACCTGATCGCCTGCCGCCCCGAAGTCGTGCGCAAAACCCGCGAAATCGTCTTCATGCGCGCCGACTTCAAGGCGGGCGATAGGATCATTTTCTCAGCGACGGCGGTTTGGAAGATCTGGCCGAAGGTCTGACCCGCAGTTAAGCATCCGCATACGATTTGCTGCGATGCTGCCTCGCGATGGACACCGCACGCTTACCCGCTGAACTGGTTTTGGGCACTGCAGCCCTCGGCGCACTCGCGCCCGAGGAGGCGTTGAAGCTCGTTCGCGCAGGCCTCGGCGCAGGCATCGGCTGGATCGACTCGGCGTCAGCCGAAACGTCCAGCGAGCCGCAGATTGCAGCAGCTCTTCCGGGCATGAAGGGCGTGCGCGTCGCCACCAAGATCGCGCCGATCAACGATCGTGACACGGGGACAGTCCGCCGAGCCCTCATCGATAGCGTCTATCGTTCGTGCGCCCGGCTGCGCACCGACCGCCTCGACGCTCTCTTGTTGGACGACACGCGTCACCTGAATTCTCACGCGGGCGTCGTCTGGCACACGATCAAGCGCCTGCGTGACCACGGCACGATTTACGACATCGGAATTTGCGTTCGCGAACCGAATGAAGCGATGGCCGCATTGAACGACCCGGACATTCGCCACATTCAAATCGCCTTTGCACCGTTCGATCGCCGCTGGCGTGCGCCCGCCATCGCCGAAGCGCTCGCCGAACGTCCCTGGGTGACGGTGCACGCGCATGCGGCGGGCACCCCAAGCCGCATGGACGCCGAACGCATTGCCGGCCTCGCCCGCGAACTGGGCCGCGAGAGCCCAATCGATCTTTGCCTCGCCTACATGCGCGCGATGGATTGGATCGACGGTGCGATCGTCGACGTTGACGGTCCGGCCGAACTCGCGCAATGCCGCACGCTCTTCGACCGCCCCGTTCTGAACCCAGACGAACTCGCAGCCGTCGACAAGACGCTGGCCGGTCTGCCCCGCATCTATCGCATCGCTTGAAGCCCTGCGCCCGCTCGACAGGCGCACCGCCGTGTGGTCAGAGTCTGGCTCGCTTCGCAACGAGGATCAGCCATGCCCCGCAAAGTCGGCCCGTCGCCCTTCTACGCCCTGCTCGACGTCTTTCCGCTTCTGGCGCTGCCGATCCTGTTCTTGAACTTCATGGTTCTCACCGGCCTCGGCGGCGACGATCTTAAGGGCTGGCTGAGCTCGACGATCTTCACGATCCACGGTCTCTCAGGCGACTCTTGGAACCTCTCGCCCGGCGATCTGATCATCGTGCTGGGCGTCGTGATTTTGTTCTTCGAAATCATCAAGTCGACCCGCACGGACACGATCTCGCTCGTCAATCACGGGATCGCAGCGCTCGCCTTCATTTTCTTCCTGGTCGAATTCCTGATCGTGAAAGGCTTCATGAACTCGACGTTCTTCATCCTCATGATGATGCAACTTGTCGACGTGATCGCCGGCTACACAGTCACCGTCGTTGCCGCCAAGCGCGACATTGGCTCCTCCGGCGGCATCGCAGGTACGAACTAGCCAAACGCCTTCAGCGCCGCCCGCGCGATCTCGTCACCCCACTCCTGCACGAAATGCCCGCCCTCCGGGATTTCGAGCGGGGCGGGGCACCCGCGGATCGTCTTGCGAAGCGCCTCCATCACCGGCGGCCCAAGAACGGGGTCCTTCATGCCGACTGCCATAAACGTTTGCCCTCGCCATTCCTGCGACCACCAAGCCGCGGCCCGTCGCGAAAGCTCGACGCCCTCCATATCCGGCGACACCATGACGAGTTCAGGAAAGCGCCGCACACCAGCCTTGGACCGCTGGTCAGGAAACGGCGCGTCGTAAGCGGCGGCCTCCGCGTCGCTCAAGATCGGCGTGCTGCG
>JANLXP010000643.1:0-1228 GCA_031365165.1 Alphaproteobacteria bacterium | reverse complement strand
CGAGGCGTTGTGACTGGCGCTCGATTTCCTTGGCAGATTCTGCGGCGCGGTTCGAGACGGTCGCCGACGCGTTCTGCAGCGTCGAGATCAGGCCCGCGATCGCGCCATGTTCGGTGTGCAGACTTTCGCTGGCATTGCGTGCCGCGACGCGCGCTTCTTGCAGGCGCGCCGTCAGCGTGTCCGACGCCGCAAGAACCGCGGTGTCGAGTGCTTGCGTAAATTGTGCGAGTTTTTCTCGTTCCGAGCCGAGCTTTCCGGTCGCGCGATCGACGCGATCCTGGGCTGCGAGCGCGGTGCGCTCGATCAGTTGCAGGCGTTCATTTGCCGTCGTCTCAAGCGTCGACATGCGTGCGGTCGCCGCTTCGACGGCGGCGTTGAACGTGTCGAGTTCGCGGCGGATGGCGCGGCCCAATTTAGCCATGCCGCGGGCTGCGTGATCTTCGGGTTCGGTGAGTTCGGCAGCGGCCATCGCCAGCGCCGTCGATTGGCCGCGCAGTATTTTCGCCTCACGCGCAAGCAGCGCGATGAAGAGGGCGAGAACCACGGGAACTACGAGGACTGCGACTAACAAACCGTACCACGCCAGCGGTAATTCGAAGAGCTTCGCCCAACCGATGAGACCGACCAGGTATGCACTGATTCCACCCAGCCAAAACACGCAGAAGAAGAATGTTCCCCATCCGAGGGCGCTTCCAGAATCTTCCGGTAAGTGGACGGGCCTTGCTTCAACCGGCAGTGGTTCGTCGATGCGTTCCGCGGCGACGCGCAGGCGCGGTTGCTCCTCCGTCAGGAGCAGTGCCTCTTCGAAGTCTTGGATCTTGGATGGCTCGACGCGCTGCATGCGCCTTCCGCGGCTGTATTTACTATATTTCTACCATTTCCCGGCGGTGCCCGCACTGGCGAAGATTCGCAACAGCACAAGAGGCTGTGGATCGGTACACGTTAACGCGTGAGTTGAGCGTTCATCCCGTTTTGATGCGTTTGTGGGCGGTGCGTGTTTGAATGACTGTTGCGCGTTCGCATCGAATGCGACGCACGCCAGTGCGCTAATCTATCGGCTGTCGTTCGCGATGTAGGCGACTTGATTCGCACGTACGGAGAACGTCATGACGATGTTGATCGCTGCCGCTGTCTTCTTTCTTTTTATTCATCTCGCTATTGCCGGAACGCGTGTTCGCGATGCGATCGTTCGATCGATCGGCGAGCAGGCCTATTTGGGTGCGTTCTC
>JANLXP010000598.1:0-1114 GCA_031365165.1 Alphaproteobacteria bacterium | reverse complement strand
GCGTCAGCTGGTTTCGCTCGGCTACCACCGCGCCGCGACCTCGCTGATGTGCGTTGACGAAGACGTCCGTCAGGCGATGATCATGGCCGGCACACCTTGCCCGAATGGCGAAGTGGTCGTCGTGGTTCCGCCGCCGGCTCGCGAATACGTGCCGATGGCGCCGCTCGCCGACAAGCCGGTTCGTCGCAAGCACCGCCGTCACGCAGCGCCGCTGCCGCCGAAATAAGGCAACGCGTTAATCCCGTACGTTACTAGGGGAAGGGGCCGTCCGAGCGATCGGGCGGCCCCACTTTATTTGCCGCGGACAAGAAGCGTTGACATGCCCCCGCGGAGGGCTCGCTTCAAATCCGCTCGCCGTCGAAAAAGCCGCCGGCGCACGCTGCGTGACAAAACTGGGGTAGGTTTCAGAACATCCGGGGCAGGAACGCGATGAGCGCGACGAGTGCGGTCAACACGGCGATGTTCACGAACTCTCTGGACGTGGTCATGTGTGCGTTTCCTTGTCCTCAACTCGTATGATCGAGCGTTGAGTGAAGGATGCGCCTTCGAACATGAATGGCGATATCGACAGGTCGTTCAGAAACCGTTCATCTCGATCGGCCGGTGACGCCCATCACGCTTTCACCGGCACATCGATCTCTTGCCCCATCTCATGGAATTTCGCGCTCATATCCGTCATGCCCTTCTCCTTGGCTTCAAGTTGGGCGGCGTAGTCGCGAACCTCCTGCGTGATCTTCATGGAGCAGAATTTCGGCCCGCACATCGAACAGAAATGCGCCGTCTTGTGCGCCTCCTTGGGCAGCGTCTCGTCGTGATAGGACCGCGCCGTTTCCGGATCGAGCGCCAGGTTGAATTGATCCTCCCAGCGAAACTCGAACCGCGCCCGCGAAAGCGCATCGTCCCACAGCCGCGCCGCCGGATGGCCCTTCGCAAGGTCCGCCGCATGCGCCGCGATCTTGTAGGCGATGACACCTTGCTTGACGTCGTCGCGGTCGGGCAGGCCCAGATGCTCTTTCGGCGTCACATAGCAAAGCATCGCCGTCCCGAACCACCCGATCATCGCAGCGCCGATCGCGCTCGTGATGTGGTCGTAGCCGGGCGCGACGTCCGTCGT
>JANLXP010000519.1:0-2003 GCA_031365165.1 Alphaproteobacteria bacterium | reverse complement strand
ATGTCGGAGCTTGGGTCGCGATAGAGCGGGACCAACTCGTCGAGTGGGCGGTCGCCGATGACGACGCCGGCCGCGTGGGTTGAGGCGTGGCGATAGAGGCCTTCGAGCTGGCCCGCGATTTGAAACAGCCTTGCGACGGATTCCTCTTCGTTCTCCATTTGCTGGAGACGCGGCTCCTGGGTGATCGCTTGGCGCAACGTCACCGATTGGCCGGGCTGGATCTTGATCATCTTCGCGATGCGGTCGACCTGACCCTGCGGCAGTTGCAGAACACGGCCGACGTCGCGAAGCGCGGCCCGGGCCTGCAGGGTACCCAGCGTGATGATTTGGGCCACCCGATCGTGGCCGTATTTGTCCTGAACATAACGGATCACTTCACCACGCCGGTCTTGGCAGAAGTCGATATCGAAGTCCGGCATCGAGATACGTTCGGGGTTGAGGAAGCGTTCGAACACAAGACCGAAGCGTAGCGGGTCCAGCGCAGTGATCTGTAAGCCCCATGCCACGACTGAAGCGGCACCCGATCCGCGCACGCCAACGGGTATACCCTGCCCGCGCGTCCACTTCATGAAGTCGGACACGATCAGGAAGTAGCCCGCGAACTTCATTCTGATGATGACGTCGAGTTCGAATTTCAGGCGATCCCAGTAGGCTTTCTCCTCCGCGAATAGGCCGCTTGCTGCAAGGCGCGCCTTCAAGCCGATCTCAGCTTGTGAGCGTAGTTCGTCTTCCGGTGATAGACCCGAGGCGGGTACGAAGTCTGGAAGAATGGGGCTGCGCTTCTTTGGAATGAAGGCGCAGCGCTTCGCGATTTCGATCGTGTTGGCTATGGCTTCCGGCGCATCGGCGAACAGTGCCGTCATTTCCTCCGCCGATTTAAAGTAGTGCTGTCTGCTCTCCTTGCGGCGGTCATCTTGGCTGACATAGGAGCCTGTCGCGATGCAGAGCAGTGCGTCGTGCGCTTCGAACAGATCTTTCTTCCCAAAGAACGGCTCGTTCGTAGCGACAAGCGGAATATCTAGCGCATAGGCGAATTGAACCAAATGCGGCTCGGCGATCGCTTCGGCGGAAATACCGTGACGTTGGAGTTCGACGTAGAGACGGCCGGCGAATACAGACGCAAGCCGCTCCGTCCAGGTTTTCGCGGCTTCGATTTGGCCGACGACGATAAGCTTGTTGATCAAGCCCCTGGGCCCGCCCGTGAGCAGGATCAAACCTTCATTGTACTCTTCGAGCATCGCCCAGGTGATGTGCGGTGGTTCGCCGACGCTGACGTCGAGGTGGGCCTTGCTCGCGAGCTTCATCAAGTTCGCGTAGCCCTTCTCCGACTGCACGAGCAGTGCGATGACGCCGTCGTGACCTGTGCGGGCTTGCGCACCGTTTCGCATCGTGCCGTCGCCGTCGAGGTGCAGCTCCAGCTGACATCCAACGATCGGCTGGACGCCGACCTTGGTCAGCGCTTCGGTGAGGTCGTAGAGCCCGAAGAGATTGTTCGTGTCGGTGACAGCGACGGCCGGCATGCGAAGCCGCTCGCATAGCCGCGCGATCTCGTCCGGTTGCATCGCGCCTTCGAGCAACGAGAAGGCGGAATGAACCCGCAAGTGAACGAAATTCGCGTGACCGGACATGACGCCTCGTTGGGTACCAGGCCGGATGTAAGGCCGTCCGGTGGACTGTGCGCAACCGCGTGGGCGGGTGTCAGCTGGGGAAACTTCGGACTGCGCCTACAACAGCCGCAAATGTGCCCACGACAATGCCCAGACAAGCGCCATTAGGCCGTATGTGATGCGGTCCATCAGACGTTGCGTGGGATGCACCATCAGGTACCGCTCAACGATCATGACGATGAAGCTGCCTTCTTCGGCATTGCTCGGATTGCGCCACTGTCCGGTCGTCGCCCAGCTTTCGATGTTGTTCAGCGGACACGTGCCCCTGTTCGTGAGCCAGACTGCGATCAGCGCCGGTATGAACACAAGGTGCGCGATCAGCCAGGGCGTGCTCGG
>JANLXP010000500.1:0-20856 GCA_031365165.1 Alphaproteobacteria bacterium | reverse complement strand
TTGAGGAATAAACCCGTACTGAGCACCGGAGACCCCCGTGTGCGAACACTGTAGGGGAGTGAACGCAGGTGACCCGCCTGCGCACGGGTCTGTGCCACCCCAAAGACCTGGCGCAACAGGCGCAAACAGTTCAACGATGTTAGGCGCGCGAACGGCGTGCTGGAACGAACCTCGGAATTTGACGTCATCGACAGGCGACCAAGTCGCACCATATTTGTACGTGTGCGTGATGCCGGCCGTGTCGTAGTCGGAAATGCGGTAGCCGCCGACAAGCTCGAACAGTTTTGCGAAGGCTGCATCCTCGATCACGGGGACGCTGACTTCGCCGAACGCTTCCGCGACATCGTAGTGACCGGTGAGCGACTTAATCGACCCGCCGATGCCGTAGAGGTCGCCCGTCTCAAATTCGCGATCGGTCCGCAACGTCGCCTGTTCTTGACGATACTCAGCACCGAGAGCCGTTGCGATCGGCGACTCCGCCCAAGGCATCGCAAAGCCGAGGTCACCGGTGAGGCTCGCGACGACGTTTGTCGTCACGGTTTCGCCTTGCTGGTGGCCAGTGGCGCTAACGTAGTTTAGTGCTGCCTGGCTGATGCTACCCGTCTGGAAGATATTAAGCGGCACGCAAAGCGGATCGACCGCGAGGACGTTTGGCGCGCAGGTCGCGGTGGCCGGCGAAGCACCGGTAGCCAACAGAGCTCGTGCCGCACGTTCGATCGAAACTTCGTTGAGGTAAGTCTCCTGCACGGTCGTCACGCCGCGCATGGCGTGTATGTCGTACTCCCAGCTGTCGTCGATCTGGCCTTTCAAGCCAATGACGCCACGGTAGGACGTGTGACGCAGGTCATCGATTCGCGGACCGGCTTCGACAAAGCGGCGACCGAGCAGGAACGTTGCGGTACCCGTAGTACCCAGACCGGCGTCACCGCAAAGCGCGTCGAACGCGTTACGCACTGGGCCGACATTCAAGAACGGGTTGTCGCAATTTGTGACAACGCCACCGTCCACCGTACCGCCGCCGAAGAAGATGCCTGAGGTCGCGATCTGCGCGAGCGTATGGTCGTCCGCAAGAGACAACTCCCCGAACAGCTCAAGATCGCCGGCCAGTTCGTAGTGTCCCACTGCACCCAAGAGGTAGCGATCATCCGGGCGCTGCAGGTAGTTTTGCGGTGCGAAGTTGAACGCGTCGGTTGGCTGACGGGCTACAATAGTACCGCTGGCAGAGAACACTGCGTCTTCGCCGGTATCGAAGCTGAGGAAGCGGCCGCGTGCCGGCGTGCCGTTTGAACCTTGGCAGAACCGCGTCCCGTCGAATGGATCGCCGGGATTTAGCGGTACATTGGTAGTCACCGAACAAGCGGAAAAGTCGCGCGAAGATTGCAAGATCGGTTGTGCGTTCCGATACTGTGCATAGAGCGCGACATTGCCCTTATCGTCCGCCGTGTTGGCGCCCATCACGCCCCAGACGGTCACTGTCCGGCCATCCGTGACATGCGTGTCGGGACGAATGAACTCTCCAGGAGGAGTTGTTTCCCGGTCTTTGATGAGTTGGCGCGACTTGGCGTCGTCGTTGTCGTGGTCGGCAATCCCGTACTGCACGCCCACTTCGACGCCTTCGAAGTTCTTGCGCATGATGAAGTTCACGACGCCGCCGATGGCGTCGGCGCCGTACACGGCAGATGCGCCGCCGGTCAGAACTTCGACGCGGTCGATCATGGCGATCGGAATCTGATTCAAGTCGGTGAGCGGCGCGCCGCTGTTCACGATCGAGCCTGGCTGGAGTCGCCTGCCGTTGATCAACACCAACGTACGCTGTGGGCCAAGCCCGCGCAGGTCGACGGTCGCTTGACCCGACGAGCCGTTCGAAACTTCAGCGCCCTGGCCGGCAAAGACTTGCGGCAGGTTATTGAGCAGCGTTTCGGCGGAGGTCGTACCTTGCGCTTTCACTTCCGCGTTCGTGATCGTTGAGACAGGCGAAACCGATGTCGCACCCTTTTGCTTGATGCGCGAGCCGGTAACGACGACTTTCTCGACTTCGTCGGCTGCGTACGCGGGCATCGCGCTTACGACCGTGACGATCGCGGCGCCTGCCATGAGCGTCGTCTTCAAGGTTTTTCTGCTCAACACTTTATTTGCCCCTTTCTGTTACGCGCGCCGGGCCCCCGCGGCCCCGGTCACCAGGATTATGTCCGCTGTCGGAGGATCCGATCCGCCAGCAAATCCGCACGAGAAGCCGTACACAGCGCATTGCGCTGCGAACGAGTCCCCCTCTCGCACGAACAATTCACGAACGACATCCATCAAAGGTAACGCCTCGTTAAAGGTGACGTCCAACACCAAGAGCGTGAGCAAGGGTAAAAACGATTCGCCTGTGTCCTGATTGCACCACGCTCCCGACTGCTATCCTTGGCAGGTCGGCGGTACACGGAGCAGTTTGCTGACGCCTGCGTCACCAGCGAGCACTTGCCAGAAAAGGCGGCACAACAGATCGTGGTTTGACACATGGCTGACGACGATTCATTGAGCGTTCTCGTCGATTCCGCGCGCCGCGCTACAAGAGCCGGACGCCTTGACGAGGCCGCGCGCGCTTGGGAACAGGTCCGCACCGTTTCGCCGGACAATCCGGAAGCGCTGTTTTTCTTTGGTCAACGCACGTTGGCGGCAGGCGACGCACGCGGGGCGGCTCAACTTTTGAAACGCGCAACCCTTGCCGCACCGAAGGACGCTCTTATCGCGCTAGCCCTCGCGGTCGCGCACCGCACATCTGGGGACACCGCTGGCGAACTCGCAGCATACGATCAAGCATTGTCCGCCGATCCGTACTGTTATCCCGCATTGCTTGCGAAGGGTGCGATCCTCGAGCGGCTCGGCAAATCGCGAACCGCCGCCCGCATCTATGCAGACGCACTGAAGGTAACGCCCGCTGAGACGCGCCTGTCCCTGGATCTACAAAAGCTGGCGCAACGGGCGCGTGCGGTCGTCGGCGAAAACGCCGAAGCACTAAACGCCTTCGTCGAAGCAAAGCTCGGCGATCTTCGCGCGCATCATGCCGGTGCCAGGCTCGACCGTTTCGACGAATGCAAGGACGCCATGACGGGAAAGAAGAAAATCTTCACGCAACAGCCCGTGATGCTGAACTTCCCGCGCCTGCCCGCGATCCAGTTCTATGACGACGATCAATTTCCGTGGATGGCAGAGCTCGAAGCGAAGGCCGACGCCATCGAACGCGAAATCACGGGGCTCCTCCGCGAAAGGGCGCCGGGCTTTCGCCCCTACATCGACATGCCCGACAACGTGCCGCTGAACGAAACCGCCGCGTTGAACCACTCGCCCGACTGGAGTGCCTATTTTTTGTGGGACGACGGTAAGCGGATCGACGATCACTGCAAGCGCTGTCCGCAAACTGCGGCCGCGCTCGATACCTTGCCGCTCGCCCACGTGCCGGGCTTTGCGCCCGCCGCATTCTTCTCAAGCCTCACACCTGGCACGCGCATCGCGCCGCACACCGGCGTTACCAACACGCGCCTCATCGTGCATCTCGGGCTAGTCGTGCCCGACGGATGTACCTTCCGCGTCGGCAACGAAACGCGCACATGGAAGCGCGGCAAGGCGTGGGTCTTCGACGACACGATCGAACACGAAGCCATGAACGCGAGCAGCGCCTTGCGCGTTGTGCTGATCTTCGACATCTGGAACCCGTATCTCAGTGCCGCCGAACGCGACCTCGTGTGCGCGCTTTTGGCGGCGCAGCGCGAGTACTATGCTGGTGAGGCAACCGGAAAAGGCTGACCCTTGTTCCTCGAAATCAAAAATCTGTTGAGCCCTACCGATGTCGCGCGTCTGAACACACTCGCCCGCGACCTGCGTTTCGTCGATGGCCGCGTGACGAACCCCGCGAACACGACGAAACAAAATCTGCAAGCCGACTACGCCGATCCCAAATACGCGGAATCGGTGCAGGTCTTGCAGGCAGCAATCGGGCGCTCGGAAGAGTTCCTGAATTTCGCGATGCCCAAGCGTATCGCGCCGCCGCTTTTGAGCCGCTACGAACCCGGCATGAAATACGGCGCCCACGCCGACTCCGCGATCATCAACATCCCGAACGCCCGCCTGCGGTCGGACCTGTCCTGCACGATCTTCATTGCACCACCATCGACCTACGAAGGTGGCGAACTGTCGATCGTGAGCGGCAACCGCACGCTGGCGTTCAAGGGCGAACCCGGCCAGGCGATCATCTATCCCTCGACGATGTTGCACGAGGTGACGCCCGTGCGCGCGGGACAGCGTCTCGTCGCAATCACGTTCATCGAAAGCCTGATCGCAGATCAGCATCAAAGACTTCAAGTCTACGAACTGAACGAAATCGCAGCCCTCGAAGGCTTGACGATGAAGTGGGAAAACCGCGTGCGCCTCGACGTGGTGCGCCAAAACTTGATGCGGATGTGGGCTAAGCCCTAAGCCGCCGCACGCGCGCAAACTGCTGCGACGTGCGGATTGGACGCCTTCATGCGCTCGAGCCACGCGAGGCCTTTGCGAATCTCTTCGCTGTGCTGCGTTCGCGCTTCGCCAAGGATTTGAGACCGCAACGCCGGCGAGTACGCGTACTCCGGCGCCTTCGCATACTGCGAGAGTTGCGCGCTCTGTCCGATGTTCGCGAGATATGTGGCCGTGTGCGGCAAACCAAGGTGCCTCACGATCCGCCCAATCTCGCCCCCGATGTCGCCAAGCAGCGTATCGAAATCGACCGCGATCATGCGTGGACCGGCGGCGTCAAGCGCTTTCTGTTGGCTCCACGTTTCCGCAAGCCAACTCGCCGCCGCCAACTCGCCACGCGAAAGTTGGTACAGCGGTGCCAACGCGGAAACGCCATAGCCGACAAGGCGCCGGAACCGCTCGGGGCCGTGACCGCGCAGGTCCTGCGCCGCGTTCGCGCCGCTCAACAGCGTGACGATGTAGGGCTCCGCTCGCAGATTTAAGTAGATCGCGCGTGCGGTGGTGTGGGTCGCGAGCAGGGCAGGGGCCATCCGCCCAACGCTGCTGGTTGCCTTCACCACGACCGCTTTCGTTGCCGCGTCACCGCGTCCGCACAGCCGCAAAAACCCGCCGAGCAAAACAGCAAACCCGCGTTCATCGAGCAGCGAGTCGACACGCCTCAAAGTATCGTACGTCTCGGCCAGTTGCCGAAGGGCCGTCGGCTCCCGCAAAGGCAATACGGCGCCGGTCTCGTCGAGCAACCGGCTCACCAACGTCGAACCGACGTGCCCGGTATGGAAGATGAAGTGCACGGGATGCTGAAACAGGACCGTGCGCGCCGCCTCCATCGCGCGGCTCAGTTCCACCCACGCCGCTTTCGCGCCCGGCTTCAGAATGCGCTCGTCGAGGAAACTTGCTTGCCGGTAGGTCGACGCGCCCAACTCGACCAGTAGCGCGCGGTCGCGCACCAGATCGAACGACTGAAGCGCGACATCGACCGACCCTGCAAGTCGTTGAAGCAACTCATCGCCGGCTGGATTGGCGCCACCGCTCATTTCAGTAGGGCCCGGCCGCAATCGCGCGAGGATCGACGTTTCCGGGCACGACATCGAACGCAATCGTCAAGCGGTCGGCCGTCGACTCGAACGGCACCGTTCCATGCCAGAAATACGAGGGAAACAGCACCAAGTATCCAACCTCCGGCTTCACGAAATGCTCGGCGCGGTCGTCGGCGCCAAGTTCCAAATGCGACTCGCCGAACTTGAGCCAGCCCTGGCGCCGCGCTTGATCCTCAAGCGCGTCGGGCAAGCTCACATAGTAGGCCGAACTGATCCACCCCATCGGGTGCACGTGGTTCGTATGGAACCCGCTCGAGCGAAGTTTGCACGACCACGAATGCGTGAAGCTCCAAGTATCCTGCTTGCGCGAGAGAAGTGGATGGGCGGGATCAACGCCCATCGTGTTCACATAGTCGGCGACCGCTTCCGAAATCTGATCGCGTACCTGCTCGATCGCTTTCAGGCAGCGGAAGAACAAAAGCCCCGGCGTTTGCGTGCCGCCGCGCAAGGTCTGGTCCAGCGGTTCGGCCGTCGTGGTGTGAAGCTTCACCAAGTCTTCGGCCAGCGCATTGTTGAATGCGCGCGCATCGGCGAATCCAGCCGGCACACGGATTGGATAGACCCGGACGAACCGCTCGATGTTGAAGAGGTCGCGGTAACGGCTATCGCCGAGTGCTCGGTACGCAAGCCCGACGCCCGCAAGGGCCAGTTGGTCCGCACGATCCAATTGCAGTGCCGCTTCGAACTGCGACAGCGCCTCGCGATGCTCGCTTCCCTGCAAAAGCGCGTAGCCGAACTCGTTGCGATAAATACCGGCTGCCGGATCGCCTTTCACCGCCTGCGCGAAGCGTTCGAAGCTCTCGTCGAACGCGCCGCGCCGGGCCAGCAACCTGCCAAGCAGACTGTTCGCGTCGGCGCGCTCGGGTGTCATGATCAAAGCCTTGCGCAACAGCGGCTCCGCCGCATCGGCGTCGTTGCGCTGCATGCGCAGCTGCGCCTCGGCGACCATCAAGCCGGAGTCTTCGCCGCCCAGTCGCTCGCGCGCGGCGGCGAACGATTTCAGAAATACGTCCCGCCGCCCGGTCGTCCAGGCGAGTTGGTTCATGTTGTTGTGCGTTGTCACTTCCAGCGGCTGCAGATCGACCATTTGCCAATAGACGTTGAGCGCGTCCTCATACCGCTCGACGACGCGAAGATTGTTCGCAAGCGCATGCAGCGCCTCGATGCTGGTCGGCCTTAAGAGCGACGCTTGACGCAGCGCCGCGATCGCGTCCTCGAACCGTTCCAGCTGCGCCAGCGCAAGCCCGCGGTAGTAATGCGCATCGAACGACTGCGGATCCGTCGCCACCGCGGCGTCGATGTCGACCAGCGCAAGATCGGTCATGCCCTGGCGCATCTCGATAGCCCCGATGCGGACCCGCGCCGCCGCACCCGCGTGCCCGAGTTCCAGCGCACCGCGATAGGCATCGAGCGCCTCATCGAGCCGCCCCAGATCCTCAAGCGTGACGCCCAAATTGTAGGCCGCCTCGCCGTAGACCGGCTTCAACGCCAGCGCTTTGCGATAACTCGCTTCCGCGTCCGCCTGGCGTCCTAGGTTCCTAAGAACGTTGCCGAGATTGTTGTGGAGTGCCGCTTCGTTTGGCGCAGCCGCAATCGCGCGCCGGAGCAAACCCTCCGCCTCGCCGAACGCGCCGACGGCTTTTCGAACGAGTGCAAGATGCGCCAGAAGCACGGGCTGGCCCGGCATCATCGCCAGCAATTGGCGGTAGGCCGCTTCCGCGCCCGAAAGATCGCCGCGCGCTTCCAGCGCCTGCGCTTCGGCGAATCGCTGCTGAATATGGGGATTTGCACCGCCGCTCATTGTGGAATTCATACAGCGCGTGTTCCCGCGTCACAATCCTGCGAGTTCGGGTTTGAGAGGCGCGCGCTATGCACTAGGTTACCCAGGACGGTAAAAACCGGTCGGCAAAGGAGGCCACACCATGCGCAATGCCATCTTCTTGGCCAGTCTACTTGGGCTAGGCGGCGTAATCGCTTTGGGCTCACTCGATCAACGCGCGGAAGCCTATCCGCAAGCGTGTCTAAAGTTCCGCGATCTCGGCGGCCTAACGAAGGTCGACGACCGCACCTATCTCGCCGATACGAAGTTCAACAAGGGCAAATACGTCGTCACGCTACGCAGTCCCTGCCGCGCGCTAGAGATGATGGACAACCCCTACACCGTGCGTCTCTACAGCAATCACGAATGCTTCGATCGCGATGACGCGCTGGAATTTCGCCTTGGCCAAGTCTGCTTCATCGAAAGCGTGACACCTGCACCGGTTCCCGCACCCGCGGGCTAGGCGCTGCGGAGCTAGAATCGAAACGCTGGGACGGCTGCCGTCCCAGCGTTTTTTATTGCCTCAAGAATTCCACCACTTCTGCCAGGCGTCGGAACTGAACCATGATCCGAGCCACGACCAGAAGCCGCCCTCCGATGCTTGCGCGCCGCCGTTGCTGCCACTCGCCGTCCCGGTCGAACCGGCCTTGTCGCCGATATCAAGCCAGCGCGTTCGATTGACGCCGCGCGGACTCTCTTTCCAGTTCAGCACGTAAGGCTTCACAAGCGGTCTGATGAATTGGAAGAACGTCGGCGCGACGGCGACATCGTTCAACACCAAGCCCGTCGCTTGGCCGAGCAACTTTCCGCGCGCGACGGCGTCTTTCTCGTTCTCGGCCTTGTGCATCAAGTCGTCGTAGATCGGGTTCTTGTAGCCCGGGTAATTTAACTGCTCGGTCGAACTCTGGAACAGGAACAGCAAGTTCTGCGCGTCGTTGTAATCCAAAATCCAACCCGCATCCGCAAGCTCGAAGTTTGACGTCTTGAGCTGGTCGTAGTGCACGGCAAAGTCGCGCGCCAGCAGCTCTATCTCGACGCCGATTTGCTTCCACATCGCCTGCATCGTAATCGCGGCGCGCTTCGTGTCGGGCCGGTTTAGGAAGCTGTAGCTCAGCTTTAGCGGTTTGTTGCCGCCGCCGAAGCCCGCCGCCTGGAGCAGCGCTCGCGCATCGGCGCGCCGTTCGTCCATCGTCTTACCCGCCCACGGCACCTTCGCCGAATGGTCGACGTTCACGGTTCCCGGCGGCAGGACGCTTTCCGCCACAATGCCATGCGCGTTGAAATAGACCTCGCGCTGGATCGTTTCCCGGTCGATCGCCTCGGCGAGTGCGAACCGTACACGGCGGTCGTTCAGCGGCGCTTTGCGCGCATTGAACACGGTGTAAAGCACGCGAAGTCCCGGATACTTTTTCGTCTCATTCGGATATTTCGCGAACAGCCATTTGTTTTCCGCGAGCGGCCAACGGTCGATCGTGTCGAGCTCGCCCACGCGGTAGCGTTTCAATGCCGCCGCTTCGTCGCTCGTAGGATAGAAATTGACCTCATCGATCTTCACGTTCGCGGCGTCGTAGAAATAGGGATTCTTGACCAGTTTGATACGGTCGAACGGCCGGCGTTCGACGAGCATGTAGGCACCGTTGGAGACCATCACGCCGGCCTTCGTCCAACCCATTCCCGCCTTCTCCACGACATGCTTGGGAATCGGGAACAGCGAATAGTGGGTCATCATCTCGGGGATATACGGCGCCGGATGCGCAAGCTGGATGACGAGCGTCTTCGCGTCTGGCGCGCTGACGCCGAGCTCGGTGAGCGGCACCTTGCCGATGCCCTTGTTCACCTTCTCAGCGTTCTTGATCACGTAGAGAAGGCTCGCGTACTCCGACGCAGTAGCCGGGTCGAGGATGCGCCGGTAGGCGAACACGAAATCCGCTGAGGTCACCGGCTTGCCGTCCGACCACTTGTGATCGCGGATCGTAAACGTCCAGGTCAGCCCGTCGGGAGAGGTTTCGACCTTCTCAGCAGCACCAAGGACGGCATGCCCTTCGAAGTCTTCCGTGTAGAGACCGACAAACATGTCGCCCAGGATCTGATTTTCCGGATCGCCTGACGCCTGATGCGGATCGAGCCCCTTCGGTTCCGCGCCGTTGCCGCGGTTCAAAACCTTGGCGGCCGACGCGGGCATCGCGACGGCAAGGCAAATGGCCAAGATACCGATAAGCCGGATCAACCGGCCAAAACCGTCTCGCGTCATGATCGTATCCCCACGCCTTCTCAGGAGTTCCACCACTTCTGCCAGGACTCATAGCTGAACCAAGAGCCCAGCCACGACCACAATCCGCCTTCCGATGTTTGCGCACCGCCCCCATCGACGCTTGCCGTGCCCGCCGGACCCGGCTTGTCGCCGATATCCATCCAGCGCGACCGGAAGATAACGCGCGGGTTTTCGACGAAACCCAGAACATAGGGTTTGACCAGCGTCCGCTCGTACTGATGGAACACGGGTGCGGCAGGCAGATCGCGGACCAAAAGCGCGTTCGCTTGGCCCAGAAGCTTCGCACGCTTCGCGGCGTCGGGTTCCGCATCGGCGCTCTTCATCAGCTGGTCGTACTCGGGGTTCTTGTACCCCGGATAATTCTGCTGCTCGGTCGAACTCTCGAACAGATAGAGAATGTTCTTCGCGTCGCTGTAATCGAACACCCACGCGGCGTTCGCGGCCTCGTAGCTCTTGGTCTTCAACGCGTCGTAGTGAACCTTGGGCTCGGCCGCGAGGAGCTCCATCGTGACGCCGATATTGCGCATCATCTCTTGGATCGCGATCGCGGACCGCTTCGCGTCCGGAAAGCCGATGAAATTGTAGGTGAACTTCAACGGATTGTTCGGGCCATACCCGGCGGCCGCAAGAAGCTTCTTGGCATCCGCGATGCGCGCTTCCATGGTCATCTTGGCATAGGGAACCTGGGCCGCGTGATCGACCCCGGCAAGCCCCGGCGGCAGGAAAGAATAAGCTTCCTTGCCGTAGGCGCCGAAAAACACATCTTTCCCGATCACCTGCCGGTCGATCGTTTCCGCTATCGCCTTGCGCACGCGGAAATCGTTGAATGGCTTCTTCGTCATATTGAAGGTCGTGTAGGTGACCGACAGATACGTAAAGCTGCGCGCTTCGTTTGGAATGTGCAGCTTCAACCACTTATGCTCGGTCAGCGGCCAACGTTCCTGCATATCCATTTCCCCGGCACGATACCGGCGCAACGCTGTCAAATCGTCTTCGATTGGGAGAAACGTCACCCGATCGAGCTTCACGTTTGCCGCATCGTAGAATTTCGGATTCTTGACCAACGTGATGTGATCGTGCGGCCGCCACTCCAGCAGCATGAACGGTCCGTTGGAAACGATTTTGCCCGGCTTGATCCAGTCGCTTTGGTATTTCTCGACCACATGTTGCGGCAACGGATAGGCTGTGTAGTGCGTCAACAGTTGCGGCAAGTACGGCGCCGGATTTTCGAGGTCGATGATCAGCGTCTGCGGGTCCGGCGCGCTGACACCGAGTTGGTCGACGGGAAGCACGCCCGTGCTGATCTTGAGCGCGTTCTTGATCGGATAGAGGATCTCGCGGTACTCGGCCGCAAAGTTCGGATCGAGAATGCGCCGCATTGCGAAGACGAAGTCGCCGGCAACGACAGGCTTGCCGTCCGACCACGTGTGCGGCCGGATATGGAACGTCCAACGCAAGCCATCGGGCGATGTCTTTGCATCGTCCGCGGCGCCCAGGATCGGCGTCGCATCGGCGGACTCGGTATAGAGGCCCATCATCATGTCGCCGATGACGTTGTTTTCCCACGTGCCGGTCGCGCGGTGCGGGTCGAGACTCTTGGGTTCGCCGGCGTTGCCGCGGATCAGTTCCTTAGCCGCGTGCGCCAACGGCGCGAACGCAAGCACCGCAAAGACGATCAAAAAGCTAAGCCAAACCCAAAGGTGGCGCAGATCGTTCTGCTGCGCACGGGCGCGGGCAACCGCGCGATGTGATCGGCTCATCCTGACTTTGTCTCCTGCATTTCCACCCCTTGGGCGAAGCCTGGGGGTTGGTCTGTGAACAGCATCTGAACCGCCGCAGGCGGCCAGAATCTGCGGATTCGACAGCCCACTAAAATCCAGTTGGGCTGTGCGGCGAAAGTCATATAGCTATAATACTGTGGGGATTGGGGCTTATGCGAGTGTGGGGTGACCTGCGACGCGGCGTCTCGGTCACGTTGTTGCGAGGGTGATATGCGATTCTTTTGGCTTGTTTCCGCCGTTGTTCTGACTGCCGTTCCGGCCCAAGCCGATCCGGCGCGTGAAGCACTCTCCGAATTTGCAAAGTGCTCCGGCATCACAGCCGTGATCGAGCGCCTGCAATGCTACGACAACGCAGCGGTTACAGCGAAAATGGCGCTTGCCGCCCCGCCGGGCGCGCAGCAGCAAGCTGCGGTTCAAACGCAGGAAGAGGAAAGCGGCGGCGTCCTCCAATGGTTCGGTTTGAGCGAAAGCAAGCCGGTCAAAAAGGCCGAAGACTTTGGCCGCCCGCCGCCACCGCCAGACGCGCCGAAAGAGGTGACCCAAATCGCCGCTAGCGTCGCGAAGTTCTCGCGCACTGGCCTCGGCAAGGCGGTATTCACGCTCGACAACGGTCAAGTGTGGACACAAATCGAAGGCGACACTATCGAAGTGCGCGATGCGCACCAGGGCGACGAAGTGACGATCGAGAAGGGGTTCTTCGGCAGCTACTCGCTGATCTTCAAAGAGCGCAAGGGCCTCATCAAGGTTCGCCGCAACAAATAAGCAGGTCGCTATGACGGGAAGTGGCAGGCGACCAATTGGCCGTCTGCGCCGCCGCGCGATTCCAGCGCAGGCACTTCTTTCGCGCACTTCGCCTGCGCAATTGGACAACGCGTCCGAAACACGCATCCCGACGGCGGATTGAGCGGCGAGGGTAGGTCGCCTTCGAGCAGGATACGCTTCTTTGCGCGCTCGATCGCCGGATCGGGAACAGGCGCCGCCGAAAGCAGGGCCTGCGTGTAGGGATGGCGCGGCTTCGTCAGCAACACACCGGCCTCCGCAATCTCCATGACCTTGCCGAGGTAAAGCACCAGCACGCGATGGCTCACGTGCCGCACGACCGCAAGGTCGTGGCTGATGAACATCAACGCGACGCCGGTCGCCTTCTGCAGATCGGAAAGCAGATTGATGATTTGCGCGCGGATCGACACATCGAGCGACGACACCGGTTCGTCCGCAACGATCAGCTTCGGCTTCAAGATCATCGCACGCGCAATGCCGATGCGCTGGTTCTGCCCGCCGGAAAACTCGTGCGGATAGCGGTTGATCATCTGCGGCAACAGGCCGACCTGACGCATAATCTCCTGAACGCGCTTCTTCCGGTCGTCTGCCGAAAGCCCCGGCTCGAACGTGTCCAGCGGCTCGGCAATGATATCGCCAGCCGTCATGCGCGGGTTCAAGCTCGCGAGCGGATCTTGAAACACGATCGACATCTCACGCCGATAGGGCTTCATTTGCGACCGTGAATGGCCCGCAATATTTTTCCCGAGCCAGGCGACGTGTCCCGCCGTCGGTTTGATCAGCTGCAGCACCGCGCGCCCGATCGTGGATTTCCCCGACCCGGACTCGCCGACGATGCCCAAGGTTTCGTTCGGGAAGACGTCGAACGAAACGCCGTCGACCGCCTTCAAAGGTCGCGGTGCGGTAAACAACGACCCGCCGGACGGAAAATGGACCTTGAGATCCTTGACGGACAGAATGGGCTCGACGGTCATCGGATCGCCTCGCCGTTTCCGTCAAATCCCTGCAAGTGGCATGACTTCGCGCGATCGCCGCCGATATTCAGCAGCTTCGGCCGTTCGGTGATGCAGCGGTCGAACACGTAGCTGCAGCGCTCTTGAAACGTGCAGCCGGTCGGCAAGTGTTGCAGGTTCGGCGGCTGCCCGGGGATCGCGGTCAACCGGTCGTCTTCGGGGCGATCCAAGCGCGGGATCGAAGCCACCAAACCGCGCGTATACGGGTGCTGCGGATCGTGAAAGATATTGTCGACTGACGCGGTCTCGCAGAACTCGCCGGCATACATAACCATCACGCGGTCGCAGAGGCCCGCCACGACGCCAAGGTCGTGGGTGATCATGATGATCGACATGTTCCCCTGCGCGCGCAGTTCCTGCATCAGCTCCAGGATTTGCGCCTGCACTGTCACGTCGAGCGCCGTCGACGGCTCGTCGGCGATCAGAAGCTCGGGCTCGCAGATTAGCGCCATCGCAATCATCACGCGCTGGCGCATGCCGCCGGAAAATTCATGCGGATACTGATCGAGGCGCCGCTTCGCATCCGGAATTTTCACACGATCCAGCATCTGCAAGGCGCGCGCCCGCGCGTCGCGCTCGCGCATGCCTTTGTGCAGGACCAAAACCTCGGTCAGCTGCTTGCTTATTCTCAAATGCGGCGTCAACGACGTCATCGGATCTTGGAAGATCATCGTCATCTTCGATCCGCGGATCTTGTTGAGCCTCTCGCGCTTCATGCCGACAAGCTCTTCGCCTTTGAACTTTGCGCTGCCCGTCGCCTTGCCGTTCCCGGCGAGGAGGCCCATCACGGCCATGAACGTCTGGCTCTTGCCCGACCCGGATTCGCCGACGATGCCGACGCTCTCACCCGGAAGAACGTCGAAGCTGACGCCGCTGACCGCAGCGACCTCGCCCTCCGGCGTCGCGAAGCGCACGTTCAGATCCTTGACGGAAAGCAGAGCGCTCATCGGTGCCTAACGGTCCTTGGGGTCGAGCGCGTCGCGCAACCCGTCGCCGATGAAGTTGAAACAGAAAAGTGTGACCGTCATGAAGAGCGCCGGGAAGACCAGCATCCAAGGATAGGATTCCATCTGATCCTTGCCGTCGGCGATTAGAACGCCCCACGATGTATAGGGCTCCTGCACGCCAAGCCCTAGGAAGCTCAGGAAGCTTTCGACCAGGATCACGGCGGGCACGGTGAGGGTCACATAGACGATCACGGGCCCCACGACATTCGGCAGAATGTGCCGGCGTATGATCTGCCAGTTCGAGACGCCCGCTGCTTCCGCCGCTTCGATAAATTCCTTGCGCCGGATCGACAGCGTTTGCCCGCGCACGATCCGCGCCATCGTCAACCACTCGACCGCGCCGATGGCGACGAACATCAAGATGAAGTTCCGCCCGAACACGACCGTGAGAATAATGACGAAAAAGATGAAGGGCAGGGCGTAGAGAATGTCCACGAACCGCATCATCAAATTGTCGATGCGCCCGCCCAGGAAGCCCGCCGTCGCTCCATAAAGAACGCCGATCAAAAGCGCGACCAGCGTCGCCACAAACCCAATCGCGAGCGAAACCCGGCCACCGATCATTACACGGATGAAGAGATCGCGCCCGTTCGCGTCCGTCCCGAAGATGTGCCCTTGGCCGACCGCGTTCGGACAAACTTCGGCTTGATCGCCGAACAGCCACGACATGCCCAGATAATTCGGCGGCGGGCACGACACGCGCTCGCTGTTATAGGTATTGTCGAACGAATGCGGCCACACCATCGGCATCACGATCGAAAGCCCGGTGATGAGGGCGAGCACAATCATCGAGGCGACAGCAGCTTTGTTCGCGAACAAGCGCCGCTGCGCATCTTGCCAGAGACTGCGCCCTTCGACCTCTTGCTGAACAGGAACCGCGACGCTCGCCATCACTCGAACCTAA
Source organism: Alphaproteobacteria bacterium (assembly GCA_031365165.1). Classification (GTDB taxonomy): domain Bacteria; phylum Pseudomonadota; class Alphaproteobacteria; order Micropepsales; family Micropepsaceae; genus SZUA-430. The sequence goes on along the minus strand of JANLXP010000500.1, from coordinate 5,689 downwards.
CCTTCGGGTCGAGCAGGCCGTAAAGCACGTCCGCCACCAGATTGAGCGCGATAACCAACGTCGCGTAGAGGATGACGACCCCCATCACGAGCGTGTAGTCGCGTTGCAGCGCGCCGTTGATGAAGTACTTGCCGATCCCCGGAAGCCCGAAGATCTGCTCGATGACCAGCGACCCGGTCACGATGCCGGCGGTCGCAGGCCCGAGATAGCTCACCAACGGCAACAAAGCAGCGCGCATCGCATGGCGCGTGATAACCAACCGCTCCGGCAAGCCTTTCGCCCGCGCCGTGCGCACATAGTTCGACCGCAGCACTTCGATCATGCCGCCCCGCGTCAGTCGCGAGATGACGGCGATCTGCAGCAACGACAGGCTGATCACCGGAAGCAGCATGTTGCGAAAGGCACCCTCGTTCCAACCGCCGACCGGCAGCCACCCGAGGTAGTTGCCGAAGATAAGCGTGAGGATCGGCGCCATCACGAAGTTCGGGATCGTGACGCCGACCATGGCCAGCGTCATCGTCGCGTAGTCGCCGAGGCCGTTCTGGCGCAGCGCCGCGAGCGTGCCCAGCGTCAAGCCGACAACGGCCGCCAACAGGATGGCAGAGATGCCGAGCGCCGCGCTGACCGGCGCACCGTCTGCGATCAACTCGGCGACGGTAAAATCCTTGATCTTGTACGAGGGGCCAAGGTCGCCGCTGAGCAACTTCCCGAGATACCCGCCGAGACAGCGAATTTGCCGGTTGCTCGCATCGAAGTAGTTGCCGTCGCGCTCTGTTAGCTTTCGCGCCGCCAAGGTTGCGGCATCCGGCTTGCTGCCGTACTGCGCGCCGCACACGAACATGTTGACGTCGATGAACTGCTGAAGAATCGGCTTGTCGAGGTCGTAGGCGGCAAGGATGTTGCGCTCGATCTCGGGCGGCAGGTTGCGTTCCTGATCGAACGGACCACCCGGAGCTGCACGCATCATGAAGAACGCCATGACGATGATGATGAAAAGAGTCGGGATCGCACCCAGCAACCGGCGAACGATAAAGCGCAACATGGTTGGCGGCCGATTCCCCGGTCGAGTCGTTGGACCCGACTATCCGCAAGGAATGCGGCGCACGCGTCCAGCGCTAACTTGAACGCCCCACACTCAAAGTCAATGTGGCTCTTCCGTCAGTAACTACGAATTGATCAATGGGATCAACGCTTTGGTCGTCGTGCTGCCGGTCGTTTCGCTGCCAGCGCTCGCACGCGCGTGCGTTCGGGCTGCAGCGCTTCGAAGTGACTGAACGCTTTGCTCGCTTCGGCGATGTCCGACAGCGCGATGAAGTCCGCGACCGTCGCGAGCTTATTCCACATCTCGCGAATCGAAGCGTGTTGGTGTGCCTCGTCCGCGGCCTTCGTGGAAACCCATTCGAAAATCTCGACCAGCGTCCCATCGGAACGTGCCCGCAAGATCATCGGCGGGCGGTTCGTGACCAGATTCGCTTCCGCCAACGAACGGCGATGCTCGCGCATCAGTTTTCGAAGAGCTTGATCCTTGCCGGGCTTCGGCCGATAGGCGGCGATGACCGTTTCGGTTCGTTCGCGCATGCGCGTCACTGAAGACCTCTCAAGCAAGGTAGCGGCCCCGCCGAAGTCACCTAATCATCGCGCTATCGGCGGCACCACATGCCAACTGTTGTGGCTGTTCGTTCAGTCCACGTTTGGTTGCGAAGCCTTCGAGACATCACGCGCGATGCACGCAAGATCGGCGGCGAGCATGCTTAATGCGCAGCTAGACGAAAGGCGTACCCCACATGCGGTTTCGGTGACACCTCACCCCTGACGAATCCGGTGGTGGTAGCCATAAGCCGTGCGGAATCCCAATTCTTGGTACAACGGTAAGGCGGCAGCGTTCGCTTTCGCTACCTGTAGCCACGCACGACGCGCACCTCGTGCGCACGAAAGTCCAAGCAAAGCCTCGGTGAGTTTGCGTGCAACGCCTTGGCGCCGCACGTCCTTCGCGACATAAATTCCATGTAACCCGGCCCACGCGCGTTCGATCGAGGCGACGCCGACAGCTGCCGGACGATCGTTCATGTGGATAGCGACCCAGACGCTTTCGACAGCCACTGCGCGATGCTGAGCGGCAAACACCTCGGCCTCGTCGCCAACGAGCCCGCGAATGCTCAAAGCCGCCGCGATCCACGCATCGTCGGCGTTCGTGAACACGCGAACGTCGTCGGTGGGGTGGCGATCTACGTCTGCGACCTGCACAAGCGTCGGCTCTTCGATTGTGTAGCCGCGCTGCTCCAGCAGTGCATCGAGGCCCGCATCGGCCAGCGGTGTCAGTCGAAAGATCATCCGGCGGCCCCAGCGCGCATAGAGCGCCTCCGCCGCGGCGACCTTTTGCTCAAGCCCAAGCGTACTTGGATGGATGCAGTTCACTGAGTTCGGCCGCCGCGAGGCACCGCCGGCCGAGCGCAGCAGCCACCCGTCGTAGTGCACCGCCTTCAGCGCGGGCCACGCGTTGAAATTCATCTCCTCAAACTGCAGTACCTCTTCGCGTGTCACACTGCACACTCACTGCTCAAAGGGTGGCCCACTTGCGCGGACCATGACAAGGTAGGCCAGGCCCTAACACAAACAGAAGCGCAAATGACCCTCCCCCTCGAAGGCGTCCGTATCATCGATTTATCGGCCATCATTTCCGGGCCGATGGCGACACAGATCCTGGCCGATCAAGGTGCCGACGTGATCAAAGTCGAGGCACCAGGCCCCGGCGACCTCGTGCGCTATCTGGGCCCGCAGAAGAACGGCGTGAATGCGATGTTCACGGCCGTGAACCGCAACAAGCGCGGCATCGTTGTGAATCTAAAGTCGGTCACCGGCCGCCAAGTGCTGATCGACCTCGTGAAGACTGCGGACGTCTTCGTCGAAAACTTCCGCCCCGGCGCGATGGAAAAATTGGGACTAGGTTACGAGCCGTTGAAGGCGCTGAACCCTGGCATCGTCTACGTCTCGATGTCGGGTTTCGGCGACACGGGTCCTTACGCGAAGCGCCGGGTCTACGATCCCGTCATTCAAGCGACGTCGGGTTTTTCGTTCACGCAAGCAAACGCCGCGACAGGCGAACCACAGTTGATCCAAACGCTGGTCTGCGACAAGACGATGGCGATCACCGCCGCGCAGGCAATTACCGCAGCACTCTACGCCAAGGCGCGGGGACGGGGAGGGCGCCTCGTCGAAATCAATATGCTGGACAGCTCCATCGCCTATCTCTGGCCCGACGCCTACTACAACCTCGTGTTCGAAGAAGGCGCGAACCGCTCCCCCGATTTCGCAAGCTTCTATTCGATCCGCAAGACGAAGGACGGCTACATCACGATGCTCGCGATTTCGGACGGCGAGTTTCGCGCGACCACGCGCGCGATCGGCCGTCCAGAAATCGCAGACGATCCGCGCTTCGCATCCGTCGCCGACCGCATGCAAAACGCGAAAGTCATGACCGATCTCATCGGCGGCGTCGTCGCGCAAATGGCGACCGCGGAACTCATGGCCCGCCTCGAAGCCGAAGACGTCCCCCACGCGCGCGTTCTCAAGCGCGAGGAAGTGCTGACGAACGAACAAGTCATAGCAAACGGCACGCTCACCACATTCGAAGACCCGCGCGCTGGAAAGATGCGCCTCGCCCGAAACCCGGCCCGCTTCGACGGCGAACCGCTCCCGATCCGCCGTCACGCGCCGTCGCTTGGCGAACACACGAACGAAGTGCTGCGCGAACTCGGCCGCACGTCCGATGAAATCGCCAAGCTCCGCGCAGAGAGCGCGATCGCCTAGCGCTCGATGTTGTAGTCGATCGTGACCACGACGCGCGCGAGTTTGTCGACCGTCGTCTTGTCGTACGTTCCGCCGTAGTCGGTCGCTTCTTCGCTGGCGCCGGCCGGCAGAATGTAGAACGAGCCCTGCGAGGCCGAGCGCATAGCACCGACGCGAATGTTGCCGTTCTTCGCGAACTCTTCCGCGCGCTTTTGCGCGTTTTGCGTTGCCGCGCCGATCAGCGACATCTTCACTTCTTCAAGTTTCGTCACCAAGAACAACGGATCGCTGTGGCTCACAGGGCGGCCATCCGCTTCGAGTTGCAGGATAGCTTTGTTCGCCGACACAACGCGCGGGAGGTCAGTGGACCGCACGGCGATGTCCTGCGCGCCATTGAAGCCGCGCTGCACCGTGCGCGAGCCGCCGTTCGGCGTTGGCTCATCGACCATATTCGGCGTCACGTTCTCGTTGCCGTCGGTCAGCGCATCCTTTGCAAAGCCTTGCGTGGTGAGAAACCCATCCAGCGCCGGGCGTTCCTTGCGGATGTTCGCAAGCGCTTCGGCGAACGTGGCTCCTTTCACGCGCAAGCCAACCGTCCATTCGGCAGCGTCGGCCGTCACTGGCTTCTCGGCCAAACCTTTGACCGTAATCGTCTGGCGCCCAGCGCCGATCTGTTTCGCGTGAATTCCGAAAATGAATGCCGCGAGCGACATGCCAAGGGCAAGTAGCACGCCCAAAATCACCACTGCTTTCGAATTGTCCAAGGTCACTGAAGGTCGCTCCGTGTTGAAGGCCGTGATTCGAGCATCCTGCACCAGCGAGGGCGAATTATGCGCACTTTGTGGCGAAAACAGGATTCCGCGACCTATCCCAACCGAAGCCCTTCGTTCGAGATGATGCGATCGATCATCGCCTCGGCGGCCTTCCGCTCGACCTGTTCGTCGAGGATCAGCATCGAAAGCCCGTGCACGAGCGACCACGCTTGCATGGCCGCGACGAAGATTTGCTCTGCGCTCGCGCGCGGCCCGAGCGCGTGTGCAACGTATCCGCGCAACAACCGTGCCGGCGAGCCATCCGGGCTTTCGACGTCGGGACGTAAACGGCTCGGCGTGTGAATGAAGATCAAGCGGAACAGGTTCGGATTGGCGAGCGCGAACCGCACATAGGCGCGGCCCGTTTGAGCGAAAGCAGCTGCGCCAGTCGCCTTCGCCGCCGCCCACTTCTGCTGCTCAGCCAGCATCGCAAGCCCATGCTCGGCCAGCGCTTTAAGCAGCGATTCTTTGCTCGGAAAGTGCCTGTAGACGGCCGTCGCGCTCACCCCAACATTTCGGGCGACCTCGCGCAAGGAGAGGTGCTCGAAGTCCTGCTTTTCCAATAGGTTCAGGGCCTCGGCGACCAGCGCCGTCCGCAAATCCCCATGGTGGTAGCTCTGCTTGGCTTTTTTCATGTTGACACTGTTATCATCGCTCACTATGTTAGCACTGTAAACATGAAGAAGCCGTTGTCAAAGGAGATGCCGCCCGTGGCCAGCCAAATCGAAACCATGATCCGCTCCACAGTGACGAAAGCCGTGCAAACCGTCGCCGACTTCAACCGCGACCGCATGAAGACGGCTGAGGAGCATCCGTACCTCACCGGGGTCCATCAGCCGATGAAGGACGAGCGGACACTCACCGATCTGAAAGTCACCGGGACGATCCCGACCGAACTCGACGGCCGCTACATTCGCATCGGACCGAACCCAGCCACGCCGCCGAACGCCGCGTCGTACCATTGGTTCATGGGCGACGGCATGATCCACGGCGTCCGCCTGAAAAGCGGCAAGGCCGAATGGTATCGCAACCGCTGGATCAGAAGCACGGCTGTCAGCAAAGCGCTCGGCGAACCGGAAGCACCGGGACCG
>JANLXP010000492.1:0-1398 GCA_031365165.1 Alphaproteobacteria bacterium | reverse complement strand
TCGAGGCCGTCATCGCCAAGATGGCGCGCATTCCACCGAAGTCCGTGTCGAAGAACGACGCGGAGGCTTTGCGCGATCTTGAGATGAACATGAAGCACGTCGTGTTCGGACAAGACGATGCGATCAAGCAGCTCTCAGCCGCCATCAAGATGGCACGCGCCGGCTTGCGCGATCCTGAGAAGCCGATTGGGTGCTATCTGTTCTCGGGACCGACGGGCGTCGGCAAGACGGAAGTTGCACGCCAGCTTTCGAAGATCATGGGCGTCGAACTCCTGCGCTTCGATATGTCGGAGTACATGGAACGGCATTCGGTGAGCCGCTTGATCGGCGCACCGCCGGGCTATGTGGGCTTCGATCAGGGTGGCTTACTTACCGATGGCGTCGATCAGCATCCGCATTGCGTGTTGTTGCTCGACGAGATCGAGAAGGCGCATCCGGACCTGTTCAACATTTTGTTGCAGGTCATGGATCACGGGAAGCTGACCGACCACAATGGCAAGAAGATTGACTTCCGCAACGTCGTCTTGATCATGACGACGAACGCGGGTGCGTCGGACGCCGCGAAGGAATCCATCGGCTTCGGGCGCGGACGTCGCGAAGGTGAAGATACCGAGGCGATCAAGAAGCTGTTCACACCAGAGTTCCGCAACCGTCTCGACGCCGTCATTGGTTTCGCGCCGCTTTCGCAGCAGATCATCGAGCGTGTGGTCGAGAAGTTCGTGTTGCAACTCGAAGCACAGCTCTCCGACCGCAACGTGACGTTCGAACTGGATCCGGATGCGACGCGGTGGCTGGCCGAGCACGGCTACGATGAGGCGTTCGGAGCGCGGCCGCTGGCGCGGTTGATCCAAGATACGATCAAGAAGCCGTTGGCCGACGACATCTTGTTCGGCAAGCTGGCGCGTGGCGGCACGGTGAAGATGACCGTCAAACCCGACAGGTCGGGTCTCGCATTCGAAATCATCGAAGCGCCGCAATTGCCATCCAAGATGGCAACGACGGGCGAGGACTTCGACGGTGACGAAGAGTCCGAGCCTCACGAGCCCGAACTGGTGAAATGACGCGTATCCTTCTGGCCGTATTAATATTGGCGAGCCTCGCCGCGCCGTCGCGTGCGGACGAGGACGTGATTATCCGCGGTCAGTTCCCGCAGATCCTGGCGCGCGGCGAAACTGTGGTGCAGATGGCGAACCGGATGGCGGTGACGATGATCAACCTCGACCGGTTGATCGCGCCACCGTGCGGGATGAAGCGGATCTTCGAGTTCGCCGGAGCCGACTACTACGACGAGAACGATCTGACGCGGCGGATCGAGCCTAGCAAGCGCGGTGTGTGGCGCATCGCCGTTATGGGCAAGGGTTGCTGGTCCCCGAGGCTGCACAACATCTTTCTGTACCC
>JANLXP010000438.1:0-3469 GCA_031365165.1 Alphaproteobacteria bacterium | reverse complement strand
TTTCTCTTTCTTGGGTGTGTTCTATGCGGGGCCGGCTTGGCGCTGCTGTCAACCTTTTTTTTTTTGCGGGGGCGCGCGGCAATCCTGCCGGATTTTTGTGGGGTGTATATTCAGCCTAATAAAGCGCGGGCTGTTTGCCGGCGGTCCCAGGCAAGACGCTATGCGGTTGAGGGTTTGGCGACGAACCTCAGCGCGAAGAACGCGGTGGCGCCGATGAGGAAGGCCACCACGCCGGTGATGAGGGCGGCGTCGTAGCTTTTGGTGAGGTCGTGGACTTTGCCGAAGAGGATGAGGCCGGCGGCGCTGGCGAGCGCCCCGGCCATGGCGATGGCGCCGTAGATGCTGCCGTAGTGTTTCGTTCCGAAGTTGCGGCTGACGAAGAAGGCGAGCAGGTCGATCTCGGCGCCTTGTTGCATGCCGATGAGGAGGACCGCGAGGGCCGCTAAGGCGAAGTTCGGTTCGGGCACGAGGAGGAGTGCGGCGCCGAGTGCGGGGACGCCGGTTGCGATGGCCGCGACATTGGGTGCGGGGAAGCGGTCGAGCGCGAAGCCGGTTGCCACGCGGGCGAGCAACAGGCCGACCGCGTAGATCGACATCGCGATGCCCGATTGCGTTTCGCTCAAGCCTTTGTCGGTGATCATGGGCGCGAGTTGGCCCACGACACCCGCGCCCGGGATGTTCACCGCCACCAATGCGGCTGCGATCAACCAGAAGGCGGGGCCGCGGAGTGCTTCGCGCAAGGTGACGGCTAGGTTTGTGGAGACACCGTCGTCGATGGGGACGTCGGCGCCATCGGCGGGGGCCTCCTTCGCGCTCCCGATCAGCCAAAGTGCGAGGGGCAAGCCCACGAACGCCGTCACGCCGATCAGCGCGTAGGCGCCGGCGCGCCAGCCGTAGGCCGCGATCACGCCGGCCAGAATCGGGGCCACGATGATGGAGGCGATGGACGTGCCGGAGGCGGCTGTCCCTAGGGCGAGGCCGCGGCTTTTGTCGAAGGCTGCGATCACGGGCCTTGTGTAGACCATGGCACCCGTGCCGCCGCCGAAGATGCCGCCCACCAGCAGGAGCGTGACGTAGAACGGGAACGATCCGTTCACGAGCGTGAGCGCGAAATAAATCACGCAGAGCGCCGGTACGCAGACGAGCACGACCGCGCGAAAGCCGACGCGGTCGAGCAGCCTTCCCGTGATGCCCAGCGCGATCGCGGCGATCAGGAACGAACCGGCGCCCGCCACAGCCAGGTCGCCGCGCGTCCAGCCGAACTCCGCCGTCACGCGCTTGATGAAGAGGCTCGCCAGCAAAAGGTAAAGTGCTACGCCCGTCCCCATGCCGATGCCCGCGCCCAGAACGACGCGCCAACCGCGGCGCCATTCGGCGAGGACGGCCCCGCTCGGCTGATTCGTCATCGAGTGTGTCCCCATCGGCGTGCTATTATGACGGGATAACAGAGAGGGCGTTCGATGACTATCCGCATTGCGCTTTGCGCGGTCGTGCTGGCGGCGGCGCTCGCTGCGACGGCCTCGGCCTCGCCCGCTTGGAACGGCGCGGGCTGGTACGTGGTCGCCGACACGATCGTCGGGCCGTTTGTGTGGAAGGGGCCGTACGCGTCGAAAGACGAGTGCGAGCCGAACCGGCCGGCAAACGAAGAAGACGCGGACTACGACTGCGAATATCTGAGCGAACAGCCGAACTGGGACGAGTGATGCTTTGGATCTTGTTGATGGTCTCTGCGGTGGTGCTGGCGGGGAGCTGGTTTCGGCCACCAACGGCGCTCTGGCAAAAGTGGGTGACGTGGGGCGCTGCGTTCCTCATGGTCGCGGTGCTGGTCGCACTCGGGATCGAGGCGATGATGCAGGCGCCGGTGGAGTGAACCTCCCTCGCCGTTTGCTTACGCGGTTTGTCTTGGGTCGCCGGCGATGAGGCGGCCGTTTTCGAGCCAGCGGGCGAGCGGGGCTGAGAACGCGGCTTTGATTTTTGCGTCGTAGAGGTCGAGGTCCGGCTTGGCCACGACATCGCGCCAGCGGCCGTTCGTGCCTTTGTGCAGGAAGCTGTTGCCGCCGCCTTCCCACAAGACATGGGCGGCCGGAATGAGTTCGTCGGCGTGGCTCTTCATCGCTTCGAAGCTTGCAGCCTCGACGATGGCCGGCCAATCGGCTGCCGGGATTTCGATGCCCAAGAAGTCCGCGACGCGCCGAATCTCGCCCGCGCGATCCTTTTTCAAATCGTTGTAGTGCACGAGCAGCATGTTGGGGTCGTGCCGTGCGGACCAATAACTGTTCTCGACATGAAAGAACGACGCGCCGGGGTCGCCCTGCGAGCCGCCGTCTTCGATCCAGTCGTGAAAGCAGGCGGCGGGGTCATGCAGCACCGGCGGATAGGGCGTGGCGAATTTCGGATCGCCAAGACTGACACCGTCCAACATCTGACGGGCGGCCGGCGTGAAGCGCGCGAAGTGATTGTAGAGCGACATCGCTGCATCGCGGCCGTCGCGCGCGACGTGGATGAACTTCGTGCCCTCATAAACGGGCAAGGCGTCGTAGGGCAGATGCGATTTGAAGAAGCGCCGGTGCGTCATCGCTTCGGCCTGCTCCAGCGTCTCCTCGATCGGGCCGAACAAACGCATGTCGAGCCACGGCGAAAGGTCCCACACCGGTCTGCGCGCGGCGCTCTTGAACACGAGCATGCAAACGATGCACTGCATCCAGGTCGTGCCGCATTTGGAATACGTCGCGATGACGATGTCGTCGGGACGTGCGCGGTAGCCTTGCCAGCGTGCACTGTCGAACACACGCGAACGAACTTGCAGGACGGGAGCGCGGATGAGCTTTGGCAAAGGCTTATTCTCGCATGTTGCGAAGAACGGTGTGCGGCGGGGACGATAGCGGATGCGGCGGCGGGTGCCAAGATTCGCGCGGGACCGCCGCGTTCCTGCTGGTCACGCTTGGGATCGAAGCGATGATGGCGTGACGCGCGAGCGTGCCCTTGTTGAGAGGACCTTCGCGGAGTGGTAGAGCTTGTGCCTCAACTGAGGGGGGCCATCGTCGTGGACCGGTTTGTTAGACTTGCGCTCTTTGCAGCGGCAGCATCCTTTGCGGCAGCGTCCACTGCGCGTGCGGAACCTGTCTCGCTTGCGTGCAGCTATGCCCCCGGGCAAGCGGCGCAGATGTACTTCTCCATCGATCTTGCCACCGGCATCGTCACGATGGATTCCGGAAGTTACCAAGCGACCGTGACGCCAAGTTTGGTGATGTGGGTCGTGCCCTATCAGGACTTCGGCGGCGGCTCGTATCGGCCGGCGGCGAACTATGCGTTTGATCGCAACTCGGGCGTCTTGAGTGCGTCGGGTTCAGATTTCAGTTCCACTGCCTATTGCCAGCGCGGCGTCCGCCCCGCCCCCGTGCTCCCTTGAGTACTGGGTGAAGGAAGTAAGATCCAACACGAAGGGCACGAAGGTTTCGCCAAGGTGCAC
>JANLXP010000429.1:0-1374 GCA_031365165.1 Alphaproteobacteria bacterium | reverse complement strand
CGAGCTACCTGCACATGTCGCGCCTCGACGTGAAGGTCGGCGACCGCGTGGAAAAGGGCGCCGTCATCGGCGCCGTCGGCAAGACCGGCCGCGCCACCGGCCCGCATCTCTGCTGGCGCCTGAATTGGTTCGCCGAGCGCCTCGACGCCGCCCTCGTCGTCCCGAAGGCCTAGGAACCCTTCGGCCAGCGGCTGTGCAGCCAAAGCCAATTCGCCGGATTCTCGGCGATCCGCGCTTCCAGAAACTGATTGAGCCGAAGCGCGAGTTCGTACGTGTCCTTGGTCTTGTCGCCGGTGTCCGGCACTTGGATCTCGGGATAGACGGTGACGCGAAACCGTTGACCCGGCAACCGCTCGCACCACGCGGGCACGACCGGCGCCTTGTGCCGGATCGAGAGCGCCGGCGCCGCGGGCGAGGTCATCGCAGGTCGCCCGAACAACGGAACGGAGATCCCGTCATTCGCCTTCTGATCGACGAGCATCGCGATGAACGCGTTTTCCTTCAGCGTCTTGATGATCGCCCGCGCCCCGTCGCCGCCCTTGGCGGCCAAGGTCGGCAACCCGATCTTGCGCTGCTTGACGATCCAGGCGTCAACCCACGGATTGTTCGGCGGCCGGTAGACGAGCGTGCCCTTGTGACCGACATCCGCGATGCAGCGCGGCATCGTCTCCCAGTTCGCGCAATGCCCGGAAACGAAAAGCCCGCCCCGTCCCTTGGCGATCGCAGCCAGCGCGTGCTCCATGCCCACGATTTCGATACGCGCGCCGGGCTTCACCGCCCAGAATTTATCGAGATGCGGATACTCCGCGAACGTGCGGCCGAGATTGTCCCACATGGCCATGATGTGGCGCTCGCGCTCCACCTCGCTCATTGCCGGGAAGGCAAGCGCCATCGCGCGCCGCGCCCGCCGTGTCACCGGGATCCTGGGCCCGAGCTTTCGCGCCAGCCAACCGCCGACGTCGGAGGCGCGGCGCAGCCCGAGGGCCCGGAACAGCGACATCACGCTCCAGAACAGCGCGTACTCGACCGCGTACACGGCGTACATCGCGTACGTCGCCGACGCGTGAACCTTCTTTAGTGCATGGCCAGTGCGGGCTGCAGGAATCGTTTCAGACATTGCTCGATCAATTGCTCGATTTGGGCAGCCGATTCCGGCTCGAACTTCGCGATAACTTTCAGGCAACTGATGCCCGCGCGAACGTCGGGCTCAAGGCGCAACAGATCCTTCTCCGTGGTGAGCAGCGTAGCATCTTGGGTGCTCGCGATCTCGCGCAGATCCGCAAGATCGTCGTTGCTGTACGCATAATGGTCCGAATACTCGTGCCGCGAGGTGATGATGGCGCCGCAGTCTTCGACGGTTGCGAAAAACTTCTT
>JANLXP010000407.1:0-3189 GCA_031365165.1 Alphaproteobacteria bacterium | reverse complement strand
CACCGGCGCGACACACTGAGGTTGAATTTCGAATCACCGTGAACGCGGCAACCAATAAACTCGCAACCATTAAGTGCATCGACGCGTGTGGACACGGTAGCGACGTACCGGAATGAATCAGTCACCCTGTCCCCTTGCACGAATCCTCATGATCTGGCGGTTGGAGGCATGGCGATCACGCTGGAACACACGACGCATCCGACCGACGACGCGCGGGCGCTTATCGAGGAACTCGAGGCGGAACTGAGCGAAGGCTACGAGGCGCATCAGCGGCACGGGCTCAGCGTCGATCAGGTATTTCAACCGCACATCGCGTTCTTCATCGCGCGCGCGAACGGCGATGCGGCTGGTTGCGGTGGTGTTGCGTTCGATCACGGATTTGCCGAGGTCAAACGCATGTACGTGCGGCGGACTGCTCGCGGAACCGGCGTAGCGCAAGCAATTGTCGCGCGGCTGGAGCAGGAGGCGCGCGCGAAGGGCTATCGGCATTTGATGCTTGAGACCGGCGATACGCTCTTTGCCGCGCACCGGCTCTACGAGCGGGCTGGATTTCGCCGCTGCGAGGTGTTCGGGCCGTACCGCGCAATGCGGCCGCAGCAGGTCGAGCGCAGCTGGTTTTTCGAAAAGCTCATCGATTAAGCCTCGACCAACGGCAGCAGACGCGAGTCTTCAATGGCGGCGGTGCGGTGGCCCATGCCAGCGAGGTAGGCTTGGTTTGCGGGGAACGCCATGAAGGCGTCCAGCGAGTGTTGGCGGACCATCATGGCCATGTCCCAGCGCTCCGCATCCGGACCGATGAACCAGGAACCGCCGGCGCCTAAGAACTTCAATTCGCCGCCGCTTGCTGCAAGGTGAGGGAGCGTGTGGTCGATGTAACGTTGAAACGCCTGCGCGCCACTGATCGGCGCGGGTGGTGCGAGCGCGGGTGTCGCCGAATAATCCGCCCCCTCGCGGAAGCGCAGCAGGTTCAGCATCACGATGGGGCCCTTGAGCCCGCGCATCATCAGCGCGCGGCCGACCTCCGTCGTCGGTTCCAGATGGCGCGTCATTTGACTTCTCCCGATCGTGCCTCGCCGAACGCCAGGCGCGTGATGTGTTCGCGGATGTCCTTCGGCCAGCTTGCGATCAACGTTGCCAGGCGGCCGCGGTCGTCGGCGAAGAGGGCACGCGTGGCTTCTTCGAAACCGGCGCGGTCGCCCGCGATCGCCGACATGAAGTGGTAGGCGGCATCGCGGGCGGCACGCGCGCGCGCCTTCGGGCCGCGGCGGGCTTCGTCGACGAGCTTGCGCAAGGTGACGGATGCACCGCCGGGTTGGGCGCTGAGCCAATCCCATTGTGCGGGTAATAGCGTGACTTCGCGGGCGACGACGCCGAGCTTCGGGCGTCCGGGGCCACGTTCCTCGTCGGGCTTCGGCGCGCTGCGCTTGAGGCGCGCCAGCACTTCGTCGGCGGTGCCGCGGATGTCGATGTCGAAGGCGCGGCCCGTGGTGTCGTCGAACAGGAAGACGCCGTCGCCGCCCTTCTCGACCGCTTTCTTGAAATGTGCCGCGACGGATGCGAGAGGGCCGGACGCCAGTCGGCGCGTGCCGTCGAACACGGTGCAGGGTTTGGTCAGGAGATCGCTCATGCCGTCTTTTTACCCGGGCGATATTCCGATGTCAATATCACCCGGGTAAAATACGGCTAGGCGCGGAAGTTGGTCTGTCGTATCGTCGAGACGGGAGGGCATCCATGCGCGAAATTCTGCGGTCGTTCGCGTGCGCGTTGGTCGTAGTTGTGCTCGCCGCATCGGCGGCTGCTGCGGGGCAAAGCGCATGCTTCGGCCCGGACGAGCAGGTTTCCGCCGAGGCGCGCATTGCCGCCTGCAGCGAAATCATAAACCAGAGCAACGCGACAGTTGGCGAACGCGCGGATGCGTTGAGAGGCCGGGCGCACGCCCAGTTTTTGCGCGAGCGCTACGACCTCGCGATTGCCGACATCGATCGGGCGATCGCGTTGCAGCCGAAAAACGCAACGCTCTATATCGAGCGCGCCACCTATCACACGTTTGCCGAAAACTACGACTTGGCGGAAGCCGACGCTCAGCGCGCGTTGCAGCTTTCGCCGGGCAATCGAAGCGCCGAAAAGGTGTTGAGCGAGGCGCGGGCTGCGAAGGCCGCGATCGCGGCGCACAAGCTTGCGCCCTCTCCCGGTGCGCGGATCGCGCTGGTGATCGGCAACAGCAAATATCTCAACACGCCGCCGCTGCCGAACCCCGTGCACGACGCCGAAGATGTTGCGCGCGAACTGACGCGGATCGGCTACAGGGTCTACGGCTATCCGAAGACGGATTTTACGCGCAAGGAGATGAGCGCGGCGCTGAACGCTTTCTTCGAGACCGCGAAGGGCGCGGCGTCGGCCATCGTTTGGTATTCCGGCCATGGCCAGGAATTCGTCGAGGTCGACGGCGATTTCGGCCGCAACTATGTCGTCCCCGTCGACGCGAAGATCACCTCGAGCAAAAGCATCCGAACACAGGCCATTCCGCTCAGCGATCTCTTGTTAGCGGTCACGCCCGCGACGGGGTTGCGCATGGTGATTGTGGACGCCTGCCGGAGCAACGACTTCGATCCGGCGGTGCCGTTTCGCGGGTTCTCGCGTGAGGGGCGGCTTGGCATGTTCGTCGTCTACTCCGCCAAGCCCGGCGCTTATGCCTCCGACGGCGAGGGGCGCAACTCGCCGTTCGCGGCGGCGTTCGTTGCGGAGTTGCGGGCAAACCCGAAGGACGAGCTTCGCGCGTTGTTGGCGCGCGTGGTCAAGCGGACCGACGCCCTCACCAGGGGGCAGCAAGTGCCCGATGTCGTCGATCGCTACGACGCTTTGGAGCGGCCGGTGCTGGCGCGTTAGGACATGAAATGATGAAGACGATCTTGGCTCTGCTGGTTCTTGGCGCGATGGCGAGCGCTTCGGCGTTCGCGGCCAAGCTTCCGCTGTCGGTGCTCGGCAAATGCGTGGAGGCGTCGCGTCGAACGACGGTGGACGAGCAGATTCGCGCGTGCACGCTTGTCATTGAAACGGAGGGTCAGGATCCGACGGAGCGGCGGCTCGCGCTGCTGGCGCGTGCGACCACGTACAGCGAAAACGGCGAGTACGACAAGGCGATCGCGGACTACAACGCCGTCATTGCGGCCGATCCGAACGACGATTTTG
>JANLXP010000402.1:0-5630 GCA_031365165.1 Alphaproteobacteria bacterium | reverse complement strand
CTTGCGATCTTGCGGAACATCGGCGCCTCAGTTCTTCACGGCGCCGCCGAGGGCGGTGAAGTAGACGTCTTCGAGATCGGGAACGACGGGTTCGAAACCGCTACCTGGGTTCGTGTCGGAAACGACATGGATCAACGTCCTGCCGCCGACGAGGCGCGAGAGGATGACGTTGAACTGCGACTTTGCCTGGTCGAGTTCGCCCTTTGCGATGAACGCGCGCCAGACCTTGCCGTTCAGTTCGGCGGTCAGCGCGTTCGGCGCGCCTTGGCGGACGATGTTGCCCTTCGAGATGATCGCCATATCGGAGCAGAGCTGCGCTACGTCATCGACGATGTGGGTCGAGAGGATCACGACGACGTTTTGGCTGATGTCGGCGAGGAGATTGAGAAAGCGATTGCGCTCTTCGGGATCGAGGCCCGCAGTCGGTTCGTCGACGATCAAAAGCTGCGGCTGACCGATCAACGCCTGCGCGATGCCGTAGCGTTGGCGCATGCCGCCGGAGAAGCCCGCGACCGCTTTGTTGCGCACGGCCCAGAGGTTTGTTTGGCGAAGCAGCGTTTCAACCGTTTGGCGGCGCTCGCGCGTGTTGGCGATGCCTTTGAGTACCGCCATGTGGTCGAGCATGCGGTAGGCGGAGACGCGCGGGTAGACGCCGAAGTCTTGCGGCAGGTAGCCCAAGATTTGGCGGAGGCGTTCCGGTTCTTTGATGACGTCGATGTCGCCGAAGCGGATCGAGCCTTTCGACGGGGTTTGAAGCGTTGCGATCGTGCGCATCAGCGTCGACTTGCCGGCACCGTTCGGACCCAAAAGGCCGAACAGACCGGGTTTGATTTCGATGCTGACGTTATTCAGTGCGGTTACGCCGCCACGATAAATTTGCGTGACGCTATCGACGCTAAGCATGCCCCTACCCCTGTCCCCGGGCGAACATATAGCGTTTGATGGCTAGGCTCTACGATCACCATGGTGTGAGCGCCGGGTCGCGTTAAGCGACGCGGGCGCGCAGCACCATTTGCCGTGTGCGGCTGCGGGTTAGCGCAGCCCGCGGCCTTTGTGGCCCGCGGTCACCCGCTCGATCAGTGAAAGCTTGGGCATTGCGCCTGCCTGGGCGCCGACGCCTGCGCTGGTTGCCGGTGTCGAGGGCGCCGCAATCGCGACCGCTCCGTTGCCGCCGGCGGAGGCCGTTGTCTGAGAGTTCATGACATGCTCGACGAAGATCGCCGGTGTCTTGAGGTAGAGGACGATATTGACCTTGAGATTGTCTTCCGCGACACCGCCGTCGAGCAGGTAAAGCCGAACGAGATAGACGCGATTGTCCGGTGTCATAAACGCTTGCGCGCCAAGCTGTTTGCTGTTGTAGCCGTTGATGACGGCCAGGTTGAAATGTTCGTCTTTGTTGAAGAACATCGTCGGCTGCATCGAGGTACAGCCCTTGGCGGTGCAATCCGACAGGATGAAATCATAGTCACCGTTGTCGTTGATCGTGACGACTTCGACGCCCGCTTCCGGCTTCGTGATTACGGCCGTCTTGCCCGTTAGCGCGGTCACGATCGTGGCGAGCCTGTCGGACGTGATGCTGGTGATCAAGTCCGCAGCCGACGCGGCGCTCGCGAGAGGCAGCCAAGCTGCGGCTGCTAGCAATAGTTTGCGCATGAGGGGTCCTCCGATGACGCGGCGAGCGTTATGGAGGCACGAGCGCGTTGTCCAGCGCTTGCGGCGCACGGTTGTGCCCGTGCGCCATCGCTCCCCGCAGGGGCGTGCGCTAGCCCAGCGTTACGGTCGGCTTCAGTCGTACCGGCCGGAGTCTTCTTCGCGGTAGGGCTCGTCTTGGTTCGCTTCACCGTTCGCGCCGTCGGCAACGTTGCCGTTCGCGTCCGTGCCGCCGGCGCCGTTCGGCTGGCGATACTGCTGACCGTTGGTGTTGTTTTGGTAGGCGCCGGGTTGGCCATTCGCACTGCCGTTGCCGCCACCGCCATACGGTTGCGCGTTGCCGCCTTGTTGTGGGCCCTGCTGCGCTTGCTGCTGTGCTTGGAACGCCATGATCAGGCGATAGTAGTGTTCGGCGTGCTGGAGATAGTTCTCGGCCATCACGCGGTCGCCCGACGAGTTGGAGTCGCGCGCTAGCTGCAGATACTTCTCGTAGACGTGATGCGCGTTGCCGCGGATCTTCACGTCGGGGCCGTTCGAGTCGATCGTGCGGTGAATATTGAAAACTTGATCCTGGTGCGAACCGCCGCTGCTGCCGCCTTGGTGGCGCGGACCACCGCCGCCGCCTCCGCCACCACCACCGCCGCCGCCGCCGCCGCCGCCGCCGTGATGCTTTCCACGGCCGCGTCCACGCGAACGTTGTTTGTTCGGTCCACCAGGTCTCATGTTGTTCATAAATTCAGTTCCAATGCAGTTGTTGCATGTGCGGAGCCTTGGGCCCGCAATACGCGCGAGACCGCCGACGGCTCAAAAACCCTTAAACTACGTAACCCCTCGAAACCCTCGTTCAGGTCCTTCAACCAAAATCTGGCAAACTTGGCTTTGGCTTTCCGGTCCAAGGGCGCCTTGGCACCCAATCGGTGGCGGGTTTTCCGCCGTCTAGGCAGCCCCGGCCTTCAGGCCCGGGCGCCCATCAAAGTCTTCCGTTGTTCGGGCCGCAAGCTAGACCGATTTCCCTGGCGAATCCAAGGGGTTTTTGCGGGTTTTCCGCTAGGCGCCGAGCCCTTGCGGCAACGTGGCCACGATGACGCGGTCGTGACCGGCCAGGTCCTTTACGATGTGCTGCACGCTCAGCCCCTCGTTTCGCAGCGTTTGCGCGGCGCTTTCGCCTTGATCGTGGCCGATCTCGATTAACACGCGCGCGCTTTGTTTCAACGCGCGGTGAAGCGTGTGGGCGATTGCTTTCATCGCGGTAAGGCCGTCCGGTCCTGATGCTAGCGCCAGGCGCGGTTCGTGATCGCGCACGTCGGGGTCGAGTCGTGCGTGATCGGCCTCCGAGATATAGGGCGGGTTCGCGACGACGAGATCGAAGCGCTCATCGGGCGGGCTCGCGAAATCTGCTTCGACGAACGTGATGCGATGCACCACGTTGTGACGGCGCGCATTGCGCTCGGCAACGTCAAGCGCATCGCGCGAGATGTCGAGGCCGACGCCGGTGGTATTCGGCCACTCGGTCAGCAGCGTGACGAGGAGGCAGCCCGAGCCGGTGCCGAGGTCGAGGATGCGCGCGGGCGGCGCCGCTTTGAGTTCCTTGAGCGCGGCTTCGATGAGCGTTTCGGAGTCGGGTCGCGGGATCAATACGGCCGGTGTCACTTCGAATTCGAGGGACCAGAATTCCTTGCGGCCGAGGATGTAGGCGACGGGCTCACGCTTTTGACGGCGCGCGATGAAGGTGTCGAATTGGGCGGCGTCGTTCGCTTCGCGCGCCAGGATACGGGCCTCCCGCATTGGCTCGTCGATGCCTGCTGCGGCGAGGCGAGCGGCTGCGGCGCGGAGCGTTTCGACGGATTCCGAGGGGTTCATCCGGCCTTGTTAGCAATCCGTTAGGCACGGCGCCAACCGTGGTTGGAAACCCCGCCTGCCTGACCCTTTGTTCACCGGTGGCGGCGATAATCGGCTGTTTTTTTGGCGGGGCGGGCCCATGAGCAACTTTGCGCGCGTTTGGCTGATCACCACGGGGATCGGTGCCGCCATCAGTTTGTTTGCGCCGAGCGTCGTCATCGTCGCGGCAATCACGATTATCGGACTTCCGCTTGCCTTCGCGCTGATGCTAGCGCCGCTGGCGTTCATCGTATCGTTCGGCAGTTGGCTTATCGGCCGCGCCATCATGTTGGGCCGGACAGGGTACGCGATCGGGTTCGGCGCGATGCTGCTTGCGCTGGCCGTTCCACCCTACATCATCAACGGCAAACTCGAAGGCAGTGTCGCCGCTCTGGTGGCGCAAGACCTCGACACGTTGAGCAAGCCGTTGCACGCGAAGGTCATCGCGGTGCGGAGCGACAGGGCATTGCCGTTCAGCCGTGACGAAACGGCGTGCGACGGATTTTGCATGCGCGCTTTGATGAACGGGGCGGCGGAGCGGATTCTTTTCGTGAACCAAGACTTGAACGAGCCGTTGAGCACCCAGATGCCGGCGCGCTCCTTCCGTCTAGAGAAACGTTCGGAATGTCCGGCGGTCGAACTTCGCGACGGCCATGACGAGATCAAGGAAAAGGATAAACAGCACGCCTTCGAACGCAAAACTGCGTCGGAGCTGATGCAGCTCGAAATCGCCATGGGCAACTGCCTGATCGAAGAAACGGTCCCGCTGGGTACAGCCGATGTGGTGCTGTCACGCGGCACGGTGCATCGGGGGGATTCGGTGATCGCGGCGGGGCTCGACCTCTCTGCAGATACCGTCACGGCCAACCGGCTTAGCGTGCATCAACGCGATGCCACCGGGTTTCGCGAAATCTACCGGCGGACGGGCGTGGTCGCCCATCTTCTCATGCCCTTGCTAGCGCCGACGGTTGAGGGTGGTTCGGAGCTTCGTGCCTACGCGGTGCTGGCACGGACCACGGAACGCAAGAACCTTGAGTCGCAATATGAGAGTGCGCCCGATTGGAGCGGATTTTTAACGGGCAGACTGGGTCTCGATCTCGCGCTACGCGATGGGGCGTCGGACGAAGCGACGCGGCAGGTTTTGACCAAGGGTATCGCGAGCGTCGGGCCGGTCAGCGACGGCGCGGCTAAGCTTGCGGCCGACTTTATCGACGGCCTCTCGCGCAAGGAAAAGATACCCGCGGACGAACTTCCGCTTGTCCGCTCGGTGCTGACCGATACGCGCTTCAGTGTGCCGCGCGGTGCGTGGGCGGCGGTGCGCAATGCGGGCGATGCCGGCGACGATTATTTCGAAGCGATTGCGGCTTCGATGTTTCTGCGCCTCGCCAGCATCGCCGATACGGATGACGGAAAGCCCTATCCGGCGTGGCGTGACGAAGCCGGTTACATCGCCGGGGTCGTGCGTGAGCTTCCGGCCGCCACTGTCTTGAAACATCGAGCCGATCTCGACTGGCTCGCACGCCAAGAGCGGCTCAGGGTTTGGGCCTATCCGGCGCTGGTGCGTTTGAGTGAGTTCGGAGCCGATGCGGCGCCGACGCTTCTCTGGTTGATGGATGAGGCCGTGCGCCTGAAGGACGCTTACCGCGACAACTGGAACAACACCTATGTCGCCGGCTTGACCGGCCTATGCCGTATGGGTGCCGCGGGCCGCGCGATGATCGAGCCGATGTATGAGCGGCTCAACGCTGGGCTGATGGTGAAGTACGCGAGCTATTGGGACCTGACGATCCAAACGCTGGTCGGCATGGGCGCCGACCCGGACGAGATGTGGGGCCACCTGCAAACGGACGACCGAAACCACACTCAGCAACGCTTCGCACGCGAAGTTACGCGCGCCAAGGCGAAGCGCGAATGCTCATACTGATGCGTTAGTTCGGCGTTTCGTCGAGTTGTGCGAGGCGCTTGGCTTGGTCGTCATTGATGAGCGCGTCGATGATCTTGCCAAGGTTCAGACCCTGCATCACTTGGTCGAGCTCGTAGAGCGTTAGGTTGATGCGGTGGTCAGTGCAGCGGCCTTGCGGAAAATTGTAGGTGCGGATGCG
>JANLXP010000391.1:0-1786 GCA_031365165.1 Alphaproteobacteria bacterium | reverse complement strand
CCCGTCGGTTCGTCCGCGAGCAGCAGCTCAGGCTTCGCGACGACCGCACGCGCAATCGCCACACGCTGTTTCTCGCCGCCCGACAACGTCGCCGGTTTCGCGTTCAGCCGGTTGCCGAGGCCCACCCACGACAGCAGCTCTTCCACTTCCGCACGATAGTGTCCCTCAGATTCGCCCATCACGCGACGCGGCAGCGACACGTTCTCAAACACCGTCAAATGGTCGAGCAGGCGAAACTCCTGGAACACGACCCCGATCCGCCGCCGAAGCGCCGGAAGCTCGTCCCTGGGCGTTGTGGCGATGTCGCGTCCGAACATCGAGATCGCCCCCCGGCACGGCCTTTCCGCCAGGTAGATCAGCTTGAGCAGCGACGTCTTGCCCGCCCCGGACGGCCCCGTAAGCAGATGGAAGGACCCCGCATCGAGAGTGAACGAAATGTCACGGAGGATTTCCGGCCCAAGTCCGTACCGCATCCCGACATTCTCGAAGCGGACCACCGATTATTCCTTCTGGGTTAATGACTTAGGCGGAAACCCTGTGAGTGTCGCTTGCTTGCAGGTGCGAAGAGGTTGTGCAAAGTGTTGGAGAATCGACACGGGCTCAAGCCTGGAATGATAATTACCTGCCCCCGCTGCGCAACTCGCTATCTATTAGAAGCAGGCGTCGTCCGACCGCCTGGCCGGCAGGTTCGTTGCGCGCGCTGCCAACATGGCTGGTTCCAAGACGCGGCGCCTGAACTTCAACCACAGCCCGCACCGATCCCAATTCCGATCCCTGTGGAGGACCCGATGGGTCCCGTGGGCCCGGTAACGGATCGCTCCCGCATGCTGCCAGCGCCGTCGGCGTTGCAACCGCCGCCGCGTTTCGAGATCCCGCATCCGCAGCCGATGTCGACGATGCCCCCGCCCGGTGCGGTGGCGCCGTCCAATCGCCAGCGCGCCCGCTCGCGCTCGATGATGATGATGATGGTAGGCGGCGCCGTCTTCGTTGGCGCGCTGCTTCTCTTCTTCTCGCTGCCGAACGATATCGCGCGCATTTGGCCTGCCTCCGCCAGCGTCTATGAGGCGCTCGGCATGGACGTCAACATTCGCGGCTTCAAGATCATCGCAAGCCACAGCCAAGAGCTGAACAACTCCGTCCCCGTGATCGTCATCAACGGTCAGATCATCAACGAAACCGACCGCGAGCTTGACGTGCCGAAAGTGCGCCTCGCGGTGCGCGATCAAGGCGGCAAGGAAATCTATCACTGGACCGTCCTCGCCGATCAGTCGCGCCTCGGGCCGCGCGAACACGGCACATTCAAAGCGCGCCTGGAAAGCCCGCCGGCCGACGCCGCCGACCTCGAAGTCCGCTTCGCGAAAACGGACGAATAGCGTGGCTGATTTTCAGCCGCTTTTCACCTCGAACGCCATCGCCGAACGCCTTGAAACGCTGGCGGGCGACATTGCCCGCGCGATGCCCAAAGATTTTGCAGCGGTGGCGATCCTAAAGGGCAGCTTCGTCTTCGCGGCCGATCTCATTCGCAGTCTCATCGCCCACGATGTGAACCCCGAGGTCGATTTCATGACCTTGGCGAGCTACGGCACCGGCACCGTGTCGTCGGGAAACGTAAAGCTCCTGCGCGATGTCGAAATCCCCGTCGCCGGCCGCGAAGTTTTGCTGATCGACGACATCCTGGATTCCGGCCGCACAGTCGCCTACGCGCGCGCCCACATGCTGGAGCGCGGCGCGAAGGCGGTGAAGGTCTGCGTGCTCCTCGACAAAACGTCAGGCCGCGCCAGCGGTA
>JANLXP010000351.1:0-4404 GCA_031365165.1 Alphaproteobacteria bacterium | reverse complement strand
CGCGAAGGGTGGGGTGGTGGTCATGGACCGAAAGTAACGCAGTGAACCAGCGCCGGATAGTTCGCTGTTCAGACGGATGTGATGATCGAGGAGGAGCGCTTTGCCGGCATGCCGGACGAGCTGATCGCGCAAGAGTTCCATTGCTCATTCACCGCGGCGTTGACGTGGAGGATGTGGATTATGACCCGTTGAATTGGCGGTTGGGGTTGGGGGCTTGGGACGGTTTCGCTCGTTGGCCGAATCGAGCCTTTGGCAAACCTGCCGCTTGGTCGCGAGCACTCTCCCTAGTGTGGGCAGATGTTGCCCCTCGCGACCCGTGGTCCGTGCAAATTCTGCAACATAGGGTCGAACCCGGTCGAGAGGAGGGACAGGATCAACCTCTGAGCTAGGAGAGCGTGCTAGCTTCACGTCGGGGACGCTGTTTGGCGATCACGTGACTCGCCTCGGTTGGGGGGAATATGGCCGAAGCTTCGCGCAACCGGCTGCAAAGCCGCGTGCTGCTGCCGTTTGCTCGCATCATCATGCTTTGGGCTGCCGCTGCCGCGTTTTTTATTACGCTAGGGGGGTTCGCGATCGGCGTGCTGCTTTACGCGCAGAGCAGCTATGTCCCCACAGCGGCCGAGCCGCCTGTGCCGCAACTGGATTCTGTCGGGACATGGGATCCACAGAATTTCGCGCCGGAGATCGAGTACAAGATTACTAACAGCGACCGCGGCAGGCTTAGCGTCGGTGACACTGTCGTGATGATCTATAGCGCGCACGATCTCGATCCGATTGTCATCCTGAGTCTGTCTCCCGGCGCTGGCTCAGATCGTTTTATTGTCGTGGCGCCCACCGCAACGACATCTGGCGACGAGTCCGCTACGCGCCGATTCCGCGTGACCGCAACGGCAAAGCTCCTCGCGGACTTGGCTGATGCCAGCAAGGGACAGGTGTATGCGCTGAATTTCGTCGCGACTTTCGGCAAGGAGCGCGATACGCGGACGAGCCGATTTGACGTTTCGCTTGCTTTTCCCTCTAGCAGATCGACGGGCTCCAACAATCTAGAAGCGGCACCCTCGCCTGAAGACTTGCCCGAGCCGTCGGTACCAACGAGCGCAGCGGCGCAGGCGGCGCAGACGTTAGCCCTTGTGATCGACCCCTTGCGGACACCGGTATATTTCGCCGCCTATCAACGTGCGCTGCGCCAGATCGTATCATGCATGCCGGACAGCGAAACGTATGGTACGCAACTGAACCGGGCTCTCGACGCAAATAAGGGCAAGCTCAAACGGTACAACGCGCTTCGATTCGAGGAGCGTGTCTGCAATCTTTGGCGAACGGCTGCCGCAAAATATGCGCAGGAGACAGCGGCTCGTCAGGTAGCGATGGCAACGGCCGCAGCGGAGGCCTTGGGAAGACGGGCGACGTCATTGATTGCGCTTTACGTGGCGGGGGCGGCGTTGGCGACATTTCTCATGCTTGCGCTGGCGCTCGCCCTGCTTGCTATCGAGAACCACGTTCGTGTTATCAGAGACGAGCGTAGCGCGTAAGGAGACAGTAACCACGGGCGTTTTCCGTTTGTGCCAGCGGAGGTAGACAATGAAGCAATGCCGTGTAACTGGCCGGATCTGGCGCTACGGGATGATCGCTGCGATCTCAATGAGTTGGTTCTCGTCGCAGGTGCCAGCACGTGCCGATGCGGGCGAGGTTGTTGGGGGACTAATCGACCTGCTCATGAAGGCTGCCGAAGCGGAACGGCAAAAGAAAGCCTATGAAGGTTGGAAGCGCTACGAAGGGCCTGTCGTCGGGTGCCTTCGCGAGAATTTCAGGATTGAGCCCAACGACCTGGTTCAGCGCGGAATTGGTCCCGATGACAAGCGGGTGCAACCCTATATCACTGCATGCCAAGACGCCCTTCGCAAAGCGCAGGCGCAGGCGATCGAGGCAGACCGTCAACGGAGGGAAGCGGTTGCGGCCGAAACTGAACGCCAGCGAAGGGCGATCGAGGAAGTTGAACTCGAGGCCAAGCGTGCCGCAGAAGCCGAAGCAGCGCGCGTTGCTGCCCAACGTGACGCCCACGTGAAAGACCTCAAGTCGCGTTACCCATCGGAGTGGGTCCCCAAAATCATGGCAGGCGAAGTTGAACTTGGCTGGTCGCGAGAGGCAGTGCGTGAGTCACTGGGCGCTCCAAGGTCAGCAGTACGCACGCCAGACGGCAGCGAGATGTGGACCTATGGCGGGCGCCGCGTGATCTTTACCGGCGGGAAAGTTACATATTTTGGCGAATAAGGCGGGTGCGACTCAATACACTTTGAGTCTGCCTGTCCCACGCGGGAGCGAACGCCATCCCGAGCAAGAGGCCGGGCCGGTTAGCACGCCGCCCTGATTGAGGGTCAGGTTCACAGTGCAGAGTACACGACTGCTCATGGTGAAGTAGTTCGAACCTTGCTCTTGCAGCTTGACGCTCAGCTGCAATGTTTCACCTGCCAAGGATCCGATAGAAAAATCCTTGTTCTTTACCCGGTCTTGTTCGACGTGGTCGGGAACGACGCCAAAGAAGGATTGAGACTTCTTGTCGTAACCTAGGATGTTTATCGTAACGACGTTTCCGAAGCCCTCAAAGAAAGAACGGGCCCTGCGAGCTTCCTCCGAGACAGTTTGCCGTCCGTTGGGCTGATTGGCGCTTTGCAATTCCGCGGCGATGGCGGGGGGCGGTGACAATTCGATGGCTAGTGTGCGCAGCCTC
The DNA here is from genome assembly GCA_031365165.1 of Alphaproteobacteria bacterium. GTDB lineage: Bacteria > Pseudomonadota > Alphaproteobacteria > Micropepsales > Micropepsaceae > SZUA-430. Next base: position 1,676 of record JANLXP010000351.1, on the reverse strand, counting down.
TCAAAGACCGAAGCCAAAACTATTGCGCGAACGGCCGCGTCGTTCGATGCGAATCCCCTTGAAAGCGCGAGATTTCTGAGAACTGTGTCGGGACTCGACAGCGCTGCATCGTAAGCGGGGTATCTCACTGTTGGGTCGGTGCTATCGAGACGCTTTTGGGTTTCGGCGAGCGTTTGCGCGGCAGGAGGTTCTGGCTCGGCGCTCGACGCGGTTACCGCAGCGAGAAGCAACATGCACGCAGCGAAGCCTCTTGTCATCGCAATGCTCCGTTGTTTTTGAACCGCCATATTTTCCTCCCCAAACGTGCAGCAAAGCATAGACACTCGGTCAGCAAGTGTCAGGACAAAAACTAGCACCGCAACCGCTCGGCGAACGTTTGCACTGCAAAACGCCAGATGACGAAAAGCCTTAGTTGGTTGTCCCGCTGATGATAAACTGTTCCTCCATCAGACGAAGGGATGAACCCATGAAAACAACGCTCAGGATGTTGATCGCATCAATTTGTTTGCTGATTGTCACCATCGTTGTGTCGGACGACGCGGCGGCCGATGTGAAATATGGGCCGTGGTATCAGGTCCAGTCGAGCTGCCGCGATGCGCGTGCACCCGGGTGGGGTGGCCCGAAGATTCCCAGCGTTGGTCAGGCCGCGCAGGAATGCAAATACTGCCGTAATGTGGAGTCCTGCACGTGGTTCAGCAATCTCCGCATATGGCGTTGTGTGCTTCGACAGCCTGACTGTACTGGGCATCGGCTTGGCCCGCCGCGGTAGCGAGTTGAGCAGCGGTTCGCCCTGTTGTCACTGCACCTATCTCGCCACTAGCACATCCGTAATCTCGCTCAACATCTGGCCGCCGCACATGATGCGGACGGCGCGGTATTGCATCGAGATCGCCGGGCCTTGGTAGCGGACAGGTTGTGTCGTCAGCACTTGCGTCACCATTCCTGATGGCGGGATCGCAGTTAGGATCAGTTGCTGCACCGGCGTGGCGCTGCGGTCGGCCGGGCCCACGGTCAGCGTCACGGTGTAGCCGGGGGTCGGCAGCACGATTTGGCCGGTGGCGATCAGTTGCTTCGTGGAGCCGGGTCCCGGCATCGCGTTCACCCAGGCGGCCCAATCGCTGCTTTCGATCACGGGGCAGGATGCAGACGGGGCCGGAGGAGGCTCCGGGTTCGCCGGTGGTGGCGGCTCGTCCATCGGTTGGCAGGCCGTGAGGGCGGCCAGGATCAGCATTGTTGCGGCGCGCGGGAGCGTGGTCATGGGTGCGACTTTCTCGTTGCGGCGATATGCGCGGGCGCAGACTAGGTAACGTGCGTGAACGCGTCCAGAAGCGCCAACGTGGCTGAAAGGCGCGGGTGTTTTTGATGCTTGCGGCGTTGAGGGAACAAACGGGCCGCCGCGAGGGCGGCGTGTTCGATCGGGTCGGCGCATCGACTTTTCAATCGAAAAGTGCTACTTGTATCTCGTTTCAGCAGACCTGCGCTTGATGCAAGTGCAACGGGGTTCCAAACGGATGGCATACGGATTCCAAACAGATTCCAAACGGATTTTTCCGCGGAAATCAGCCGTGCAAACGCATCAAACGGATTCGATTTTGCATTTTCGGTTTTCCAGACGGGTCGCAGACGCATTGCAGACGGATTCCAGACGGATATTTCCGCAGAATTCAGCCGTGCAG
>JANLXP010000644.1:0-3409 GCA_031365165.1 Alphaproteobacteria bacterium | reverse complement strand
CGCAAGGATTTCCTGTTTGATCCCTATCAGGTGGTCGAGGCACGTGCGCTGGGCGCGGACTGTATTTTGATCATCATGGCTGCGGTCACGGACCAAGAGGCACAGCATCTGAACGCTGCTGCCTTGCAGTGGGGCATGGATGTGTTGGTCGAGGTTCACGATCGGGCGGAGCTCGAGCGGGCCTTAAAGCTCGATCCGAAGCTTATCGGCATCAACAACCGAAATTTGAAGACGTTCGAGACGTCGCTCAGCGTTACTGAGGAACTTGCGCCGCTGGTGCCGAAATCGGCGACAGTCGTGTCGGAAAGCGGCATCAATACGCATGACGATTTGGTGCGCCTTGCGCGCGCTGGGGTGCGTGCGTTTCTTGTCGGCGAGAGTTTGATGCGTCAGAACGACGTGAGTGCGGCGACGCGCGCGCTCCTCAAAGGGGCGGCATGAGCAAGCTCACACACTTGGACGAGCACGGTAAGGCGAAGATGGTCGATGTCTCGGGCAAGGATACGACCACGCGCACGGCGATGGCCGAGGCGATCGTGCGGATGAAACCCGACACGCTTGCGCTGGTGCTTGAGGGAACGGCGCCGAAGGGCGATGTGCTGGCGGCGGCGCGTATCGCCGGGATTATGGCGGCGAAGAAGACGTCTGAGCTCATTCCGCTCTGCCATCCGCTGCCGATTTCGGGCGTGACGATAGCGTGCGAACCGGATGAGGAAGGATCGCTGATCCGCATTTTGGCGAGCGTCAAGGTTTCAGGCCAAACAGGCGTCGAGATGGAGGCGATGACAGCAGCGGCGGTCGCGGCGCTGACCATCTACGACATGCTGAAAGCCGCAGAGCGCGGCATCGTCATCGAGGCGGTGCGGCTGATGTCGAAGGAAGGCGGGAAGTCGGGACCGTATCGCGCGGAGCCCGAGAAGGGCCAGGCTCGCGGACGGTTGGTACGCCGACCTGCAACTGCGGCAGCGGCACGACTGGTCAGACATCGCTCGACGCCTGCCGAGGGAGAAACGCCCCAGCGAAAGTCCGGATCGGATCACGGGGCGCGGCGCGATGCGTTGCGCCGATTCATGGCAGCGCGTGGATTGACGGCGCATGCTTGGGCGAAAGATGCCGGTGTCCCGGTCGGGGTTATTTACAGCTTCCTGCATGGGCGGACGCCCACGCTGACCAAAGCTGAAGAAGAGAAGCTTGCGACCGCTGCGGAGGTCGCGCCTGAAGACCTCTATCGCGGCTAGACATGTTATCGGTCGCAGAGGCGCAAGCGAAGGTTCTCGAAGGTCTCAAGCGTTTGGGGCAAGAGCAAGTGTCGCTCGCGGCCGCGACCGGGCGCGTGCTGGCGACTGATGTTGCTGCGAACCGCACGCAGCCGCCCTTCGATGTCAGCGCGATGGACGGCTATGCCGTGCGCGCGCAAGACGTAGCCACGCTGCCGACGACGTTGAAGGTTGTCGGCGCGGTCGCGGCCGCTTCGATGTTCGATCGATCTCTGGCCAAGGGCGAGGCCGTGCGCATCTTCACTGGTGCTCCGGTGCCGAAGGGCGCGAGCACGATCGTCATTCAAGAGAACACGAAAGCCGAAGGTGACACCGTTCACGTCGTGGACGGCGCCGCACCGGCCGGCCGGCACATCCGGCGCGCTGGTCTCGACTTCAAGAAGGGCGACAAGCTTCTCAAGGCGGGACGTGTGCTGACGGCGCGCGACGTGTCATTGGCAGCGGCGATGAATCATGCGGCTCTGCCGTGCGTGCGTCAGCCACGGATCGCAATTCTGGCGACGGGCGATGAGTTAGTGGCGCCAGGCGGTGGGGCTGGGCCTGCGCAGATCATTGCGTCTTCGTCGGCAGGGCTTGGGGCCAACGCGTTGGCGTGGGGTGCCACGATCCGGGACCTCGGTATCGCGCGCGATCGGATCGACGACATTCGCTTCAAGGCGGCTGCAAGCGATGGTGCCGATTTGTTTGTGACGTTGGGCGGCGCTTCGGTTGGTGATCATGATCTGGTGCAGAAGGCATTGGCGCCAGAGCTCAAGGTTTCGTTTTGGAAGATCGCGATGCGGCCGGGTAAGCCGCTGATCTTCGGCAAGTATCGTTCCATTCCGTTCTTGGGTCTGCCGGGCAATCCGGTATCTGCATTCGTGTGCGCGCAGCTCTTTCTCAAGCCGATGATTGCCAAGCTGTTGGGCCGGAACGATCTTGCGCCGACGTTGACCGCGCGGCTTGCGGGTAGGCTGGCCCCGAACGACGAACGACAGGACTATGTCCGTTGCGGGTTACGGACCGAGACCGACGGCACGCTCTCGGCGGAGCCTTTTCCCGTCCAAGATTCGAGCATGCTTCGGCTTCTGGCCCATGCCGACGGGTTGATTGTACGGCCCGCCAGCGACCCAGCGCGTGGCGAGGGCGATACCGTGACGGTAATGCGGCTCGATTAGACCCCGGTCTCGCGGTGGAATTTTGGCTGTTGACGACGCGATTCTATACTTGACGTACCAAGGTTGCGCCGATTCTAATCCGGATCGGCGTGACAGGTCGGCAAGAACGAGGTGCCCCTCGATAGGATTGCTTCGTCAACCACGAGGGGCACCGCGATAGGTGAGCCATGAGCGCGGCACGAGTGCCAACCCTTCACGGGCTTCCGGAGCATGCGCTTGCGGAAGGGCTTACCTTCCTGCGCTTGGCAGGGGGGCAGGGTGTTTCTCTGGAGGATTATGCAACGGCGGTAGCGGCAACGGTTTCGGCAATGGCCAGGGATTGTTGTACGGGCGACCACGTTTCTTTGCGCGCTTTTCTAGAACTGCGTGACGCAGGGACATGAAATACTTCTCGGCGTACGAGAAGAATGTTTCGTGTTGCGATAGCAGCGGCACATCGACATGCCGCATGCGGAGCAGCGGGTCGCCGGATTTGTTTGAATCCGCGGCCTCCTGCAAATTCGTGAAAAACAAACCTTCCTTGGGAAAGTCCGTCCAATGGCAATGCGCAAATTGATTGCGGATTGTTCTGCAGTGTCGAATGGCGCCCGCAGCGTGGCCGTACTGGCCGGCCAGGCCATAAACGCCGAGCTTGGCGCTCAAAAGCGTGTCCATCAAATCAATGCGCTGGCTCTCATTGCGCATTTTGAAAATGGCGCGGAATGATATGTGTTTGCGGTCATTCAAAACGGTGCTGGATAACAGAGACATTTCCAACTCGATCTCGCCATAGCCCGCGAGGAGTCGCCCAATGATCGCGGCTTCCTCTGGAAACCGATAGAAGGCAGGCATAATGATGGACATGGCTGACAAAACCGATTCTGAAAAACGTGATGACGTTCTGCGGCGGATGCTGAAGACGCCCCCAAAGCCTCACAAGCCGCTGAAGGCGACCAAAAAGAAACGGGCAACAAAGCAAAAATGAAACCGATTGAC
>JANLXP010000268.1:0-2272 GCA_031365165.1 Alphaproteobacteria bacterium | reverse complement strand
GTCAGAAACTCGTTCGAACCCTGAAACGAAGGACCGTCCGTCAGCACCGATAGACACGTGGCACCTCCCGCCTCGTAGGCGCGGCCAAGCGCCGGCGGGTCGAAATTCTGCCGAATGATCCCCTTCGATGGGCTCGCTTTCTTGATCTCCGCAATCAGTGCAAACCGGCCTTGATCGGCGGCGGCCCGCAACGCCGCAGCAAACGGACGCACGGCCGGCGCTTGCTTCGCGCGAGCTTCCATCTCCGGCAGCGGCACGGCACGTTGAGCGTTGGCAATCTCACCGCGCTTGTAAGCGGCGATCTTGTCGAGCACGCCTGCGGCTTCCGCGTTTGACACAGCCACCAGCTTCGCCAACGTGGCCCGCGCCGACCCATTATCGATAGCGCGCTGTGCCAACGCGACGCCGTCCTTCAACGACGTCACCTTCTCCGCGACCACCAACGCAGCGCCCGCATTCAAGCAAACGATGTCGCGATAGGCGCCAGCTTCTCCGTCCAGCAAGCGCCGGATCGCAGCAGCGTTCGTCGCCGCATCGCCGCCGAACAAGGTGTCGAGCCTGTGCGTCGCCAATCCGACATCCCCCGGTGAAACCGTAAAGCGCCGCACCTGGCCGCGATCGAGTTCGACGATGTGGCTGGGTCCCGTCACCGTCAATTCGTCGAGGCCGTCGCTGCCGTGCACGACCCAGGCCCGCTCCGTGCCAAGAGCGTGCAGCACCCGCGCTAGCGGCTCGATCCATTGTTCCGCAAAGACGCCGACGAGCTGCCGGCTCACGCGCGCCGGATTGCAAAGCGGGCCAAGCAGGTTGAACACGGTACGAAACCCAAGCTGCTGGCGCACAGGGCCCACATGCCGCATCGCGTTGTGATGAGCCGGCGCGAACAGAAACCCGAGACCAGCCTCATTAATGCAGTGCGAGACCTGTTGCGGCGTGAGGCCGATCTTGACGCCAAGCGCTGCAAGCACATCGGCCGAACCGCTCTTCGAGGATTGGGCGCGGTTACCGTGCTTGGCGATCTTGGCACCACAAGCCGCCGTCACAATCGCTGCAGCCGTCGAGATATTGAGCGTGCCCAACCCATCGCCGCCAGTTCCGCAAGTATCGATCGCGTCCGCCGGTGCATCGACGGTGAGCGCGCGCGCCCGCAGCGCGTCTGCAGCCGCAGCGATCTCCTCCACTGTTTCGCCACGCATATGGAGTGCGGTCAAAAACGCAGCCAGCTGGACCTCGCCGACTTTGCCATCCATGATGGTGTCGAAGGCATCGGCGGCTTCCGCCGCGGTCAACGTTTCGCGCGACGAAACCTTGCCGACCAGCGCCTTAAAACGATCCGCGCTCATGCGGCGTGCGCAAGTTCGAGGAAATTACGCAGCAGCGCATGCCCGTGTTCGGTTGCAATGCTCTCCGGATGGAACTGCACGCCGTGCACGGGGTGCTCGCGATGTTGCACGCCCATGATCACACCATCGTCGGTCTCAGCCGTAATCGTCAGCGTGTTCGGCAAACTCGCCCGATCGACAGTCAGCGAGTGATAGCGCGTAGCCTTGAAAGGGGAGGGGAGGGACTTGAAGACGCCGACCCCCGTGTGCCGTATCCCGCTCACTTTTCCGTGCATCGGTGAGGGCGCTCGAACCACCTTGCCGCCGTAAATCTGGCCGATAGCCTGATGCCCCAGGCAAACACCCAAAATCGGTGTCGTCTCGCGCGCGCGCTCGATCAACGAGAGGCAGATCCCGGCCCTGTCGGGGTCGCATGGCCCGGGCGACAGAACGATCGCCTTCGGCCGCTTCGCCATCGCTTCATCGACCGTCAGTTGGTCGTTACGATAGACCTCAACCGTGGCGCCAAGCTGGCCCAGGTAGTGGACCAGGTTCCACGTAAAGCTGTCGTAGTTGTCGATCAGCAAGATCATCGATTTCAGCGGCTCGGTTACAGGACTCTCGGGCGCAGATAATCACAACTGGCAGGGGATGGTAAGGCTGCTTTCCAGCGCTTTTTACCCCCTCCGCCGCTCGCTTTACCGAACGCAACGGCCTATATGAGGGCCCACCAACATTCACCACGATCTCGATAAATCCACGAAGGAGCATCCCATGCATAAACGGCTGCAGTTCTACATCGACGGCAAGTGGGTCGATCCCGTAACGCCGAAGACGCTCGACGTCATCAATCCGGCAACCGAAGAGCCGATTGGCCAGATCAGCCTGGGTTCGAAAGCCGATGTCGACAAGGCCGTGAAGGCCGCGCGCAAGGCGTTCGAGACATTCTC
>JANLXP010000638.1:0-5945 GCA_031365165.1 Alphaproteobacteria bacterium | reverse complement strand
TGGGGTGTCGCCGGCCGGCCGGCGGGCCGCGTTCTCTATTCGCGACATGAATGTGCGGACCAACGACAGAGTGGACGTCCTGACGATCGGCCTCGCCGATAACAAATCGGATAGGCGTTTTGAGCTCGCGCGCACACTGGCGTCCGCAATTCTTGATCTCGCATTTCTCAACGACGATACACTGCTCCTGACATCGACGTGGACCGTCGAATCGACCGACGCGCAACTGTTGGACGCGAGGAACGGCGGCCTGCACACGGTGTGTGCCCCCGCCTTTGGCGAACCGAACGTGAGCAGAGGCAACCCGCGCGCCCTCGCCGTGGACGCCAAGCATCGCTTGCTTGCTGTGGCATTACGCGACGACGTGCGAATATTCCACTACAGCCCCGCAGCCGGAGCGACGTGGCACGGCGTCCGGGACTGCACCGATGATTGAGACGAAGATACTCGTCTAGCCGGCGCGACCTGCCCGCGTGGACCTCAACAAACAATCGACCAATCAGTCACCGCTTCCCACCCCCTCTCAACCGAAAGGGTCGATACCCCATGCCCATTCTTGGCGAATATTCTGAAGTCGCGATCTGCAACATGGCGTTGGCCGCGGTCGGCCGTGGCGCGCAGATCACGTCGCTGGACGAGGCGAGCCAGGCCGCGCGCGCTTGCAAGCTGCGCTATCCATATGCACGCGACGCCGTGCTCCGCGCCTACGATTGGAACTTCGCGGCCAAGCGCGCGGAGCTGCCGAAGAACGCAACCGCGCCCGCCTTCGAATACGCGAACGCCTACGACCTGCCGGCCGACTGCCTGATCGTGCGCAGCGTCTTCGACGGCGAGGCGGAGAAGTGGGTCGTCGAAGGCCGCCAAATCCTGACCGACATGGGCGACCCTATCTTCGTCAAATACACAAGCGTCGTAACGGACGCGACGCGCTTCGACGCGCTGTTCGTCGACGCATTGTCGGCGCGTATCGCCTCCGACATTGCCGTGCAGCTCTCCGAAAGCGTCTCGCGCAGCCAAGGCCTCTGGCAGGTCTATCAAGCCAAGCTCGTCGAAGCCCGCCGCCGCGACGCCCAGGAAGGCCAGCCCGAACGCCTACCGCGCGGCGATTGGCTCGACGCACGAGGAGCTTGAAAGATGACCCGCACCGAAACCGTCCAACCGTCGTTCGCGGCGGGCGAACTCAGCCCGCGTATGTACGGACGCACCGACTTCGCGAAATACGTCTCGGGCGCCGAGACGATCGAGAACTTCATCGTGCGCCCCGAAGGCGGCCTGATGCGCCGCCACGGCACGCGCTTTGCGGGCGAAGTGAAAGAGCATCTGAAGCAATCGCGCCTGATCCCGTTCGTGTTCTCGACGGTGCAGGCCTACATGCTGGAGTTCGGCCACCTCTATATGCGCGTGTGGAAGGACTACGCACCCGTGACGTCGTCCACGAAGACGATCACCGGCATCAGCCAAACGAACCCCGCGGTCGTCACCGCAACAACACACGGCTTCATCGCGAACGACCGCGTGGTGATCACCGGCGTCGCGGGCATGGGGCAGGTGAACAATCGTGAATTCGTCGTCTCGAACCCGGCGGCGAACACGTTCGAGCTGCAAGGCGTGGACGCAACCGCCTACGACGCCTACGCGTCCGGTGGCACGGCCGCGAAGATCTACGAGATCGTGACATCCTACACTGATGCCGAGGTGAACGACCTCGTCACCACGCAATCCGCCGACACGCTGTTCGTCACCCACCCGCTGCACGCCCCGCGCACCTTGACGCGTAGCGCGCACGCATCGTGGACGCTGAACCCCATGCTGTTGGAGCGCGGACCATTCACGGGCCTGAACAGCGACGACTCGCTGCGCGTGATGTGCTCGCTCACCCAAGGAAGCTACCAACCCGGCAAAGGCGTGTCGCTGAAAGCCTCCGCGCCGATATTCCAGTCGACGCATGTCGGCAGCTACTTCTACATGCGCGAGATCTACCTCGATCAGCTGGCGGTCAGCCCCTGGGCCTCCACGCTCGCCATCACGCCCGCGATCGGCATGCAGGTGTCGAGCAACGGCAACGTCTATTCGCTGGTCGACATCGGCACCGGCAGTTCCACCGGCTCCGTCATCCCGTCCCACACCGAAGGCGACGCGTGGGACAACCCGACGGGCAGCGCCTCCACGAACTCCAAGAAGTGGCGCTATCTGCATTCGCGCTGGGCGGTCGTGCGGCTCGACACGTTCACCGACCCGAAGAACATGTCGGGCACGATCATCACCTATCTCTGCAACAGCTTCGTGCCCGCGACGAAAACGATCACGAACATCACGAACAGCGCCGGCCTCTGCCGTGTGAACCTGACCGCGCACGGCTACAACGAAGGCGACTACGTCTCGGTTTCCGGCAACGCGCAAGGCGCCGGCGACTGGAAGGTCATCAACGTCGCCACGAACTTCTTCGAGCTCGAAAACTCCGTCGCCTCGGGCACCACGTCCGGCGGCAGCGTGCGCCGCTACGCGACGTGGCTCTGGGCGCACAGCGCCTTCTCGCTCGCACGCGGCTATCCGGCGGTGGCAGCGCTGCACGAACAGCGCCTCGTCTTCGCGAACACGACGCAACAACCGTTCGGCCTCTGGGCGTCGGCGTCGGGCGACTACACGAACTTCCTGCCCGGCACGCGTGACGATGAGACGATTGCCTACAACATCGCGGCCAATCAGGCGGACCCTATCCGTTGGCTAACGTCGGCCTCCGACCTCGTCATCGGCACGCTCTCCCAAGAGTTCGCGGCGTTCGGCGGCGGTTTGGGCGATCCGATCACGCCTTCGAACACGCGCATCGTGCCGCAATCGGGCGAAGGCTCGAACGGTGCGCCGCCGGTGAAGGCGGGCGTCGACACGCTGTTCGTCAACCGCGCGGGCCGCAAAGTCTTCGCGCTCGCCAATGAATCGGACGGCGGCGCGTACGCCTCGATGGATCTGCTGGAACTGGCGGAGCACTTGACGCTCTCGTCCTCGCTCACGCGCATCGCTTGGGCGAAGAACCCTGCCTCGCTGCTCTGGGCTTTGCGCGCCGACGGCACGCTGCTCGCGCTCACCTACCGGCGCGATCAACAGATCTACGCCGGGACGAAGCACCCGTTGAACGGCGTGGTCGAAAGCATCGCGGTCATCCCATCGCAAGACGGCCGCACCGACGACCTCTGGCTCATCGTCCGCCGCACCATCAACGGCCAAACGAAACGCTACGTCGAATTCTTAAGCGCGCCCTTCGAACCCACGCACGCAGAAGACAAGGGCGAGATGGGCTTCCTCGACAGCGCGCTGCGCTACAACGGCCCAGCGACCGCGACCCTCTCCGGCCTCTTCCACCTGGAAGGCCAAAGCGTGAAGATCGTGACCGACGGCGCACAGCACGCCGACCGCGTGGTCGCCGGCGGCAAGATCGCGCTCGACAAAGCGGCGGAGAATGTTTGGGCGGGCTTGGGCTACGTGAGCCGCGTCCGCACGCTGCGCCTCGACGTGCCGTCGATGGGCACAGCGCAAGGCAAGACGAAGCGCGTGCCCCGCCTGACCGTGCGCGTGCACAACGCGATCGGCGGCGCCGCGGGCCCGGGCGACGAAAGCCTGCTCGAAGAACTCGTGCGCCGCGAACAGTCCGACGCGATGGACGCCTCGCCACCGATGCGCTCCGGCGACGTTGACGTCTATCTGGCCTCCGACTTCGACCTCGACGGCCGCATCGCGATCGTCCAGGCCGACCCCATGCCGCTCGACATCCTCTCCCTCATGCCGCTGATCACCGTCGCGGACGGTTAGGCGCGCACACCCGGAACGCAACGAACCAAAACAGGAGTGAGTAGCAATGGCGATCAACACCCTTGCCGATTGGCGCCAGAACGGCGTGCACGCGCGTCAAAGCATCCTCGGCCGCCCGCGCCCCAAAGAGGCGGGCCGCGAGCTTGACGGCGAAGACGAGGACGAAGTGCAACGCTCACCGGCGACCGAGCACCACATCCGATCCTTCTTCGACGCCCTACAAGCCGGCAATACGTCCGAACAAAGCCACGCCCTCGCCAAAATCGTCGACACCTGGCGCGCCGACAACAACGCCGGCGGCCTCCCGGTCTACGCGCACCAGCCCCTGCCGAGCGGCTTCGCGAACGAACTCGCGAAGGTCGTGCAAAGCGGCCCGGACGGAAAACCAGCAGCGGAAGGCATCACCGCAAAACTCGAACCCGGCGCCCGCCTGTCGGTATTCCAGCAGGTGCGCGAAGCGGTGAGCAACCAAGTGCGCAACGCGTCGGCGCCGCAACCTGATCGACCGCTTGCTTACAGTATGACCGCTATCGCTGGCGGTGATGACAACGACAACGATCTCACGTCGCCATTCGTGACGGCGCAGGCGCGGCCTCGTCAACCAAACGTGCCACCACCAGGTTTTCCGCAGCGACCAAATCAACCGCCGGCGCAGCCCGGTGGCCCTCAACGGCCAGCGCAGCCACCCCAGCAGCAGCAAGCACCCTGGTGGCAACAGCCCATACTTCCGCCGCAACCCAGTGATCCGCCTCTGCAAGAAAGTCAGAGCGGCAACTACGTAGTGCCGACGGCTCGCCTGTCACCGGGTCTGCGAACCTACTTGGGCGGTTTGGATTGGAGAAACCCGACGGACAATGCGGCTCGTGGTCAAGATAACCAAGGAGGCGGTGGTTTCAACGGAACCAGGCTGAACAACGGAAGGAGATATCCGCACGGTGCTCATGACCAATTGGCTCAACCCGATCAATATGTCAGCGCGCCCGTTACCGGTCGACTCGCCGGATACGGCCGACTGCCTGGTAGTAATTGGCCCTACATCGATATCGCTCTCGACCACGGCGTTGTTGTGCGTGTCATCCACGTCGAGATGCCACGTGATGCTGCGGGGCAAATCTATTTGAGGCCGGGCGACACCATTAGGTCTGGTCAAATCATTGGAACGCAGCAAATCTTCGCCAACAACCAACGGCTGCGACCGGTCCCCGTCCACGCCCACATACAGATCATGGTGCCGAAACCAGGCGCAGTGAACCCAAGAAACAACGGGCAAGTCTACTACCTGGTCGATCCGTCGCTGTTCATCAGGGATCCTGACTATGTGAATTAGTCCAAAAATAGCCACGAATGTCAGGTGGAATGCGTGCCGTTGCGTGGGGTAAGTCAATGAAAAAGCGGTTGGTTGTGCTGCTCATGGCGGCGAGTGTTTGCGGTGTTGCCTTCGTTGGCGCGAGCTCGCAGGTCGATTCCGGTTTTCCGCAGCCATTTGGTTTGTGGGACAAAGCAACGTACCCGGATGAATTCCGAACTGAGGTTGGCCTCGGCATACAAGCGCTGAAGCGCGACGATACTGCTGACGAGGGCGTCGCCCTATTGACGCACGCCATGCGAACGAGGCTCCGCGGCACCGATTACGCTCCACCGAACTTCGAGCTTTGGGACGACATTGCGGTGGCAGCCTGTAAGCGTTCCGAATGGGCAAAAGCGCGGTCGCTGCTGGCGGACTATCGCTGCGCCGTCGCTAAGACTGTGCACGAGCTGAGTTGCTACGTCGGCGACGATTTCGACACCCAAGTTCCCAACGCGGCACTGACACCGCAGTGTTTCAAAGAGATGTGCGGTGATGTTTGGGATCGAAATCGGGGAACCATGGGCCCTGCAAGCTCGGACGATCCAGATGGCATCGCCGCCTCACTCAACGAACTCAAGCGCGTGGACAGACTCATCAAGAAATGCACTCCACCACGCGTCAAGCCCAGGTAAATCTACGGCGACAGGCGACTGGGTACAGACTTCACAAAGCCTGCTCGAAGAACTCGTGCGGCGCGAACAGTCCGACGCGATGGACGCCTCGCCACCGATGCGCTCCGGCGACGTTGACGTCTATTTGGCCTCGGACTTCGACCTCGACGGCCGCATCGCGA
>JANLXP010000210.1:0-2258 GCA_031365165.1 Alphaproteobacteria bacterium | reverse complement strand
CCGCTACGCCGCGCCGGCGTGGTGACGCAACTCATCTCCGATCACCCGCATCTGTTCGAGACCGGCGGCGAGAACTATCACGTCGACTTCACGGCTTGGGACTATCAGCGTGGTCACGAGGGCGACCCATGGAAAACGCGGCCCGACCCAAGCTGGGCTGGCGCGCCGCTGTTCGGCCGCAGGCACATGCCTTACGACAACTCGCGCGGCTGGTTCCGCGATGAGGCCGATTTCCCAGGGCCCCGCACGATGGCGTCGGCCGTGCGCTGGCTCGACGACAATGCGGGTCATCACAAACGCTTCATGCTGTTCGTCGACGAGTTCGACCCGCACGAACCGTTCGACACGCCCGAACCGTTTGCCTCGATGTACGATCCCGATTGGGAAGGCGCACATCTGATCTGGCCGCCATACATGAAGGACGCACTGGCCAAGGGCGTTCTGACCGAACGCCAAGCGCATCAACTGCGTGCGCAATACGGCGCGAAGCTCACGATGATCGACGCGTGGCTCGGCCGCGTGCTCGACGCGATCGACCGCCATGACCTCTGGCGCAACACCGCCGTTATCCTCTGCACCGATCACGGCCACTATCTGGGCGAGAAGGACATCTGGGGCAAACCTGGCGTTCCGATCTACGACACGCTGGGAAAGATCCCGCTGCTCGTCGCGTGGCCGGGCCAAGCCGCGCGCGAAATCGACGCGCTCACCACAAGCGTCGATCTGCACGCAACGCTCGGCGACGTCTTCGACGTCACGCAACGCCAGCGCACACACGGACATTCGTTGCGTCCGTTGATCGAAGGCACGGCCAACGCAATCCGCAATCACGTGCTGATGGGCGTCTGGGGCCGCGAAGTGCACGTCACCGACGGCCGCTGGAAATACGCGCGAGCACCCGTCGCAAAGAACGAGCCTCTGGCGATGTATTCGAACCGCTGGTCGACGATGCCGACGCACGTGCTCGCGCGCGAACAGGAACTCCCCCTACCCGACCACCGCGCGGCACTGGCCCACATGCCGGGAAGCACCGTGCCGGTGATCAAGCAAGTCTGGGACGCTAGCGACCCGGTGCCGTTCTGGGCCTGGACCAGGTGGGACGAACCCGGCGCGCATCACGTCTACGACACGGCGAACGATCCTACGGAATCGGAAAACCGCCGCAACGGCCCGGATGAAACGCGCATGACCGAAATGCTGCGCGATGCGCTGCGCACCGTCGAAGCGCCAGCCGAGCAGTTTCAGCGGCTGGGCCTCGCCTAAACAATTTCGCGACGACGCGATCCGCAATCAAATTCAAAACGGTCGTTGCGCATTGGCCATAGTCGGCGTTGCACGTGCAGCCGCCGAAGACACGCTGCGCGCGCGAACTACCAATCAACGCCATACGCAGTGATCGCCAGAAAACCACCGGTTGCGTCGATCGGATTTCATGAGCGCATCGGCCGTTAACTCACGAAGGTTAACAATTCCTTAAAATCTAAGCACCGACTCGCAAGAGCGAAAACAAGAGGTGCGGCATGGCTGAGGGCTTGGACAAGGTGGTCAGCGGCAAACTTCGCCGCCGCGCCGCGATCTTGATGACGGGCGCAGCACTCAGCGGTTTCTATGTTTGGATGCAACCGGCCGTGCTCGGAACGCTTGAGGCCAATTCCGCGCAAGCAGCCGACGGAACCAGCGGCTGCGTCCTCAAAGTCGGCAGCACACCGCTCACCGTCGGCGGCCGCCAGGTTCGCGTTCAATCGAACGAGCTCTGCGGCAACACCCCCGCCAATCTTGTGCCGCAATCCGCACCAGTCGTTGAAGCAGCCGAACCGCCAGCGGAACTCTTGCGCAGCACCATCCGTGAAGAGGTGCGAACGATCGCGCCCGTCGAACGTTTCGCCGGCGCCGCTCCCCGCGCGAAACCCGAAGCCGTCGAATTGGCGTCACTGGGTCCGGAAACACCGATCACAGAAACACAGTCTCACCGGGACGACTTGGAGCGCGAACACCTGCGCGCCGACGCGGCGCCTGAGCCCGTCGACCACCCAACGGACGACAAGCCGGACAACGAGCACCAAGACGGCGGAGAACACGGCGGCGCCAGCAGCGAAGGCGGCGAACACGGCGGCAACGATTACGACCGCGATTGCAACGATCGTGAGGTCGCAAGCCGCGACGACAGCAGCCACGACTGGGGCGACCGTGACGGCGGCGAAAGTGGTGGCGAAGGTGGCGAGGGCCGCGGAGGCGGCGGCCGCTAGCCGCTCAAGAGC
>JANLXP010000625.1:0-6667 GCA_031365165.1 Alphaproteobacteria bacterium | reverse complement strand
GCCGGCTTCGACCAGCTCATCCGGTTGTTGCTGGCGATGAATTTCTCGACGATCGACAAGCCGGTGCGGCAGCGCTCGATCTGCCATTTGATGAAGTCATCACCCTTGGTGATCGCTTCCAACGCGCCGTACTGTGCGAACACAGTGGCGCCGGTGTTGTTGTAGGCCGAAAGCTCAGCCATCTGCGAAGCGAGCCGCCGCGGATGGATAAGCCAACCGACGCGCCATCCCGTCATGGCCCACGCCTTCGAAAAGCTGTTGACGACGAAGACGTCATCTTCCGGTTCGGCGATAGCAGCGAAACTCAGCGCCGGCGTGTCATAGACGATGGGCGTATAGACCTCGTCCGAGATAATCGCGATGCCGCGCTTGCGCGTGAACTCCAAAATCGCGCGCTGCTCGCGCTCGCTCATGATCCAGCCGGTGGGGTTGGATGGCGAGGCGAAGAAGATCGCCTTCGTTCGCGCGTCTGCACTATCGAACAACCGCTGCAAGTCCAGCGTCCACGGCTCGCCATTCGCGCCGCCATCAAGGCGCACGAACCGTGGCACCGCACCCGAACCGAGCACCGCTTGAAAAATATTCGGCCACATCGGCGAGATGATGAGAACATTGTCACCCGGCTCGCACACGCATTGGAGCGCGATCTGCACGCCCATCATCGCGGCGCCGGGGACCGTGACGCGCTCAATGTCGATCTCGCACCCAGACTGCCGCGTCGCCCACTTGGCGATCGCCTCCCGCAGGTCCGGAATACCGCGGGTGAACGTGTAGAACGTCTTGCCCTCATCGAGCGCGCGCTTGGCGGCATCGCGGATGAAAAGCGGGGTCACGACGTCGCCCTCGCCGAACCAGAGCGGGATGATGTCCGGTCGCCCGAGCCCCAAAAACGACACCTCGCCGATGCCGTTGCGCTCAAGGCCCAGTATGTTCGATCGAATAGCGGTCATAAGCCCCCGATTTTCGGCTGATTTGTCGCGTTTGCCCCAAGCTGCCGCCCTTGCACCCTCCAGCGCAACCCCCTAAAACCGCGCCCATTCCACACGCGGGCTTGGGTTGCCTGACCGTCATATGGCGGGCCGCCCTCCGGTGCTGAGCTTAGGCTTGGTGATAGTCCGCGGAGGTTCAACCGGTTAAGGAGACAAAGCCAGATGGCTTTACCTGACTATTCCATGCGTCAGCTTTTGGAAGCTGGCGTGCATTTCGGGCACCAGACACATCGCTGGAACCCGCGCATGCAGCAATACCTCTATGGCTCGCGCAACAAGATCCACATCATCGATCTGACGCAGACGGTGCCGTTGTTGCACCAGGCGTTGAAGACCGTTCGCGACGTCGTCTCGCAAGGCGGGCGCGTCCTGTTCGTCGGTACGAAGCGCCAAGCGTCCGAAGGCATCGCGGATGCCGCGAAGCGCTGCGCCCAGTACTACGTGAACCACCGTTGGCTCGGTGGCACGTTGACGAACTGGCAAACGATCTCGAACTCGATCAAGCGCCTGCGCGCGATTGAAGAGATCCTGAACGCCGGCGCCCAAGGCCTGACGAAGAAAGAAGCGCTGAACCTCACGCGCGAGCAGGAAAAGCTCGAACGCGCGCTCGGCGGCATCAAAGACATGGGCGGCGTGCCTGACCTCCTGTTCGTGATCGACACGAACAAGGAAGCGATCGCCATCCAAGAAGCCAATAAGCTCGGCATCCCGGTCGTGGCCGTGGTCGACTCGAACTCGAACCCGGAAGGCATCGCCTTCCCGATTCCGGGTAACGACGATGCGTCGCGCGCGATCGCGCTCTACTGCGATCTCGTCGCCCGCGCGGTGATCGACGGCATCTCGGCCGCTCAAGGCTCGTCCGGCGCCGACATCGGCGCGTCGAGCGAAGTCCCGGCGCAAGAGCTGCCGAACTAGAAACGAATTGCGCGCGGCCCCAGGTCGCGCGCGGACCCACTCGAACGATTAGGAGTTTCCCCATGGCTGACATTACAGCCACGATGGTCAAAGACCTGCGCGAGAAGACCGGCGCCGGCATGATGGATTGCAAATCCGCCCTGAACGAAACGCAAGGCGACATGGAAGCGGCCGTCGATTGGCTGCGCAAAAAGGGTCTCTCGAAGGCCGCCAAGAAAGCCGGCAACGTTGCCGCCGAAGGCCTCGTTGCGGTCGCAGCCAAAGGCAACGTTGGCGCAGTCGTCGAGGTCAACTCGCAAACCGATTTCGTTGCGCGCAACGAAGAGTTCCAAGCGATGGTCGGCAAAATCGCCGAACTCGCACTCGGCGCCGGCGGTGACGTCGCGAAGCTGGGCGGCATGCCATTCGGCGGCGGCAACACTGTTGCAGGCCAAGTGACCACACTCTCCGGCAAGATCGGCGAGAAGATGGAACTTCGCCGCACAGGCGCGCTCACCGCGTCGCCCGGCGTGGTCGCAAGCTACGTGCACAATCAAGTGGCCCCGGGCCTCGGCAAGATCGGCGTGCTGGTCGCGCTGAAATCGTCCGGCAATGCAGAAAAGCTCGCAGCACTCGGCCGCCAGATCGCGATGCACATCGCAGCCACGAATCCGGTTGCGCTAACACCGGCTGATGTCGACCCTGCGTTGGTCGAACGCGAGAAGGCGATTTTTGCCGACCAATCGCGCGCGTCCGGCAAACCCGAAAACATCATCGCCAAGATGGTCGAAGGCCGCTTGCGCAAGTTCTACGAAGAAGTCGTCCTGCTCGAGCAGAACTACATCATGGACCCCGACAAGAAGGTCGCGGCCGTGGTGAAAGAGGCGGAAAAGGACGTCGGCGCACCGGTCTCGCTTGAGGGCTTCGTCCGCTACGGCCTTGGCGAAGGCATCCAGAAAGTGGAAAGTGACTTCGCAGCCGAAGTCGCCGCCGCAGCGAAAGGCTAACCCGATAGGAACCGTGACCATGACATCAGCGCCGATCTACCGCCGGGTTCTGCTCAAGATCTCCGGCGAGGCGTTGATGGGCACGGGCAACTACGGCCTCGATCTCACCACCGTCGACCGCGTTGCTGGCGAGATCAAGGAAGCCAAGGCGATCGGCACCGAAGTATGCGCCGTAATCGGCGGCGGCAACATCTTCCGCGGCTTGCAAGCCGCAGCCGCGGGCATGGAACGCGCAAGCGCCGACTACATGGGCATGCTCGCGACTGTGATGAACGCGCTCGCGATGCAGAACGCGCTAGAGCGCATTGGCGTCGACACCCGCGTACTCTCTGCCATTCCCATGACGACGGTTTGCGAGCCCTACATCCGCCGCCGCGCCATCCGCCATATGGAAAAGGGCAGGGTGGTGATCTTCGCCGCTGGCACCGGCAATCCGTTCTTCACGACCGACACGGCCGCAGCCCTTCGCGCAGCAGAAATGGGCGTCAACGCCTTGATGAAGGGCACGCAAGTCGACGGCGTCTATTCGGCCGATCCGCGAAAAGATTCTAAGGCCGAACGCTACAACAAGCTGTCCTATATGGACGTGCTGTCGCGTGACCTGAAAGTGATGGATGCCTCGGCAGTATCGCTCGCGCGCGAAAGCGGCATCCCAATCGTCGTCTTCAACATCCACGAAAAAATGAATTTCGTCCGCGTGCTGCAGGGTAAAGGTCTCAGCACGGTGATTTCGAACTAACGCGCGCGAAGGCAAACCTTCGCCGGGAGGATCGCATGGCGCAAATGAAACCGTTTGATCTCGACGACTTGACCAAGCGCATGAAAGGCGCGGTCTCGACGTTGAAACACGAATTCGCAGGCCTTCGCACCGGCCGAGCGTCGGTCACGTTGCTCGATCCTGTGCACGTCGACGCTTACGGAAGCCCGATGCCCCTGAATCAGGTGGCCACGATCAACGCACCGGAACCGCGCCTGCTGACGGTTCAAGTCTGGGACCGCGGTCTGGCAATTGCCGTCGATAAGGCGATCCGCAGCGCCAGCCTCGGTTTGAATCCGCAGGTCGACGGCCAGCTGCTTCGCATCCCAATTCCGCCGCTGACCGAGGAACGCCGCAAGGAACTCTCGAAGATCGGCGCCAAATACGCCGAGGCTGCGCGCGTCGCCGTCCGCAATGTCCGCCGCGACGGGATGGAGCATCTGAAGAAGCTCGAGAAGGAGCATCAGATCAGCGAAGACGAAAACAAGAAGCAGCACGATCTCGTGCAAAAAGCGACCGACCAGCACATCAAAGAAATCGACGACGCGCTCAGCTCCAAAGAAAAGGAAATCATGCAGGTCTAACCGCCCGCTGATTGCCGGTCCGATGTCCTCGCCAGCAGAGCAAGAACGCCCGAGCCCGCGCCACGTTGCGATCATCATGGACGGCAACGGGCGCTGGGCGTCGGCGCGTCACCTGCCACGGGTCATGGGCCATAGGGCTGGCGTCGCAGCCGTTCGCAACATCGTGCGCGCGGCACCCGAAATCGGGCTCGAGTATCTGACGCTCTATAGCTTCTCTTCCGAAAACTGGAAGCGCCCGAAAGCCGAAATCAGCGATCTGATGGGCCTGTTGCGGTTCTACCTGCGCGACGACCTCGAGGAACTGCATCGAAACGGCGTCCAGATTCGCGTCATTGGCGCGAAGCAGCAACTCGACGGCGACATCGTCGATCTGATCGAGCACGCGCACCAGCGCACCCGCGAGAACACCAAGCTAAAGTTGATCGTCGCCTTCAACTACGGTGGCCAGGACGAGATCATCGAGGCTGCAAGGCGTATTGCCGAAGACGTGGCGGCAGGCAAGATAACGCCGACGTCGGTGACTCGCGAAGTTTTCACGTCTTACCTCGCAACCGCCGGCATTCCCGATCCAGATCTCGTCATCCGCACATCCGGCGAACAACGCTTGAGCAACTTCCTGATCTGGCAAACCGCGTACTCGGAATTCGTGTTCACGAATGCGCTCTGGCCCGATTTCGGTAAGGCGGATCTCGTGGCTGCCATTCGCGAATACCAAGCCCGCGATCGTCGCTTCGGCGGCCTAACAGCCGCAGCGGGCGGTCAGACGTGACGGCTGACGCGAAGCGCTCAAGTCTCTGGCCTCGCATTCTCGCCGCCGTCGTCCTGGTTCCGGCGGCCCTCGGCGCCGTCTACCTTGGCGGTTGGGTGCTCGCCGTGTGGGTCGTCGCTGCAGGCGTTGCGATGGCGGTGGAATGGAACGCCATCGTGCATCGCGAAAGAATGGGTTGGAGGCTTGGTTTCCACGTCGCCGCCCTAGCGGCATCTCAAGCGCTTGTCGCGCTCGGTCACGCCGATTGGGCGCTCGCGAGTATCTTGGTCGTGGCGCTCGTGGGCAACGCCGTGGCTCAACGGCGCGAAGAGCGCGGCCTCTGGATCGTGCTTGGTGTTCTATACATCGCAGTGCCTTGCCTGGCGCTCGTTTGGCTGCGCGAGCAGGCGCCATATGGGCTCAGCATGGTGATCTGGCTGTTCCTTGTCGTCTGGGCAACCGACAGTGCGGCGTACTTGGCTGGCTCTACGGTCGGGGGGCCGAAACTTGCGCCGGACATCTCACCTAGTAAGACGTGGGCTGGGGCCGTCGCCGGATTGGCGGCGGGCGTCGCTGCCACCATCGGGTTCGCGCAGCTATTTGGTGGCGTGGCCGACGTCCGGCTTGTGGCTGCAGGAGCGCTGCTCTCACTTTTGACGCAGTGCGGCGACCTCGCAGAATCCTCGCTAAAGCGCACATTTGGCGTGAAGGATGCATCTGATTTAATTCCAGGACACGGCGGAGCATTGGACAGGTTGGATGGAATGATCTTCGCGACTTTGGGGCTTGCGGCCTATGTTGCTGCGGCGAACATGTCGCCGCTCGCATGGATGGTCTCGTGAACAAAGGCCAAGGTCGCAAAGTCACGATTTTGGGTTCGACGGGTTCGGTCGGGGCCAACACGATCGACTTGATTGAACACCACAACACCAAAAAGCCCGGCACCTACCGTGTCACCGCCCTCACGGCCAACACGAACGCACATGAACTGGCCCTTCAGGCGCGCAAGCTCCAGCCGGAATTCGTAGCCATCGCGGATGAAGCGCGCTACGCCGATTTGAAAGAAGAACTCTCCGGCACCGGCATTGAAGTCGGAGCAGGAGCGGGCGCCCTTGAAGAGGCGGCCGCACGCGACGCCGGCTGGGTCATGGCAAGCATTGTGGGCGCGGCTGGATTGCGTCCAACGCTTGCTGCAGTGCGCCGCGGCGCCACCGTGGCCCTCGCCAACAAAGAATGCCTGGTCTGCGCCGGCGATCTTTTCATGTCCGAAGTCCGCCGCGCAAAGGCAACGCTTCTACCGGTCGATTCCGAGCACAACGCCGTCTTCCAGTGTTTCGAAGCTCACCACGCAAGCGCCATTGAACAGATTACCTTGACGGCGTCCGGCGGCCCATTCCGAACCTGGACCGTCGCGCAAATGGACGCCGCGACGCCTGAGCAAGCCTGCAAACACCCGAACTGGCAGATGGGCGCGAAGATATCGGTCGATTCCGCCACGCTCATGAACAAGGGCCTCGAACTCATCGAGGCACACCACCTGTTTGCGATTGCGCCCGAACGATTGTCGGTGGTCGTCCATCCGCAGTCGATCGTGCATAGCCTCGTTTCATACATCGACGGTTCGGTGCTCGCGCAACTCGGCAGCCCCGACATGCGCACGCCGATCGCCTACACGCTGGGCTATCCTG
>JANLXP010000624.1:0-12800 GCA_031365165.1 Alphaproteobacteria bacterium | reverse complement strand
TGTTCGTTGGTCGCGAGAAGTCGGTCCGTGCGCTCGAAGACGTCGGTCTCGAGGAAAAGCAAATCCTGCTCGTAACGCAAAAGAACCCGGCGCAGGACGAACCGACCGAAGACGACATCTACACGGTCGGCACGCTCGCTTCTGTCGTGCAACTCCTGAAGCTTCCAGACCAAACCGTCCGCGTGCTGGTCGAGGGCAAGCAACGTGCGCGTATTCGCAAATTCATCCCAAACGCGAACTTCTTCCAGGTCGAGGCGGAGTTGCTGCCGGACGATCTGAAAGAGCCGCGTGAAGTCGAAGGTATTGCGCGTTCCGCCTCGTCGCAGTTTGAGGCCTACATCAAACTCAACCGCAAAATTCCGCCGGAATCGCAGTCCGAGGTTCAGCAGATCACCGATCCGTCGAAATTGGCCGACGTGATCGCGTCGCACATTACGGTCAAGATCGCCGACAAGCAGGCGCTGCTTGAGACGACCAGCGTCGCTGAGCGCTTGGAGAAAGTGTTCGGCTTCATGGAGGGCGAAATGAGCGTCCTTCAGGTCGAGCGCAAAATCCGCACGCGCGTGAAGCGTCAGATGGAGAAGACGCAACGCGAGTACTATTTGAACGAGCAGCTGAAGGCGATTCAGAAGGAGCTCGGCGAAGGCGAAGAGCAGCGCGACGAACTCGGCGAACTCGAAGACCGTATCAAGAAGACGAAGCTGTCGAAGGAAGCCAACGACAAAGCCATGGCGGAAATGCGCAAGCTTCGCCAGATGTCGCCGATGTCGGCTGAAGCGACCGTCGTTCGCAACTACCTCGATTGGATCCTCTCGCTGCCGTGGGGCAAGAGGACCAAGGTCAGGAAGGATATGGACGAGGCCGAGAAGGTCCTCGACGACGATCACTTCGGGCTTGAGAAGGTTAAAGAACGCATCCTTGAATACCTCGCCGTGCAACAGCGCGCGGGCAAACTTCGCGGACCCATTCTTTGCCTCGTCGGCCCGCCCGGCGTCGGCAAGACATCGCTCGGCAAGTCGATCGCAAAGGCGACCGGACGCGAGTTCGTGCGCATGTCGCTGGGCGGCGTGCGTGACGAGGCCGAAATCCGCGGCCACCGTCGGACCTACATCGGCTCAATGCCCGGTAAGGTCATTCAGGGCATGAAGAAGGCGAAGTCGGCGAACCCGCTGTTCCTGCTCGACGAGATCGACAAGCTCGGTGCCGACTGGCGTGGCGATCCGTCGTCGGCGCTGCTCGAGGTATTGGATCCCGAACAGAACGCGACGTTCCAGGACCATTATCTGGAAGTCGACTTCGACCTCTCCGACGTCATGTTCATCACGACGGCGAACAGCCTGCGTATGCCGCAGCCGTTGATGGACCGCATGGAGATCATTCGCATCCCCGGCTACACTGAGGATGAGAAGGTCGAGATCGCCAAGCGCCACTTGCTGCCGAAGCAGTTGGAAGCTCACGCTCTGAAAGAGGGCGAGTGGTCGATCACCGATGAGGGCTTGCTCGATTTGGTGCGCTACTACACGCGCGAAGCCGGTGTGCGTAACCTTGAACGCGAACTCGCGGGCCTCGCCCGCAAGGCCGTGCGCGAGATCGTCTCGAAGAAGGCGAAGTCGGTCCAAGTCACGCCGAAGAACCTCGAGAAGTACGCTGGCGTTCGCAAATTCCGCTATGGCGAACTTGAGGGCGAAGACAACGTCGGCGTTGTCACCGGCCTCGCCTGGACGGAAGTCGGCGGCGAAACGCTCACGATCGAAGCTGTCATGCTGCCCGGCAAGGGTCGCATGCAAGCGACGGGCAAGCTCGGCGATGTTATGAAGGAATCGATCGACGCCGCTCGTTCGTACGTCCGTTCGCGGGCCGCGAGCATGGGCATCACCCCCCCGACGTTCGACAAGCGCGACATCCACGTGCACGTGCCTGAGGGTGCAACGCCGAAGGACGGACCGTCCGCCGGCGTCGCTATGACCACGGCGATCGTGTCGGTCCTGACAGGTATCGCAATCAAGCGAGACGTCGCGATGACAGGCGAGGTCACTTTGCGTGGTCGCGTGCTGCCGATCGGAGGCCTCAAGGAAAAGCTGCTGGCGGCACTGCGCGCTGGCATCAAAACCGTGCTGATCCCTTCGGAAAACGAAAAGGACCTCGCGGATATTCCCGACAACGTCCTCAAAGCGCTAAACATCATTCCGGTCGCAACCGTGGATGAAGTGCTTGCAAAGGCACTGGTTCGCGCGCCGGTCCCAATCAAATGGGAAGAGCCGGCAGACGACCAGCCCCACCGGCCGAAAGGCGAGGCTGAGGATCACGAAGGCGTGGTCGCTCACTAGTCACGCCCAAAAAACAGGCAGAAAAGGCCGCCGAGGGTGAACCAGGCGGCCTTTTCCTTGTTATCCAGCGGCATTTTGCCCGGATTTCTGCGGATTCTCTTTGACACCGGGCCGCGAACCCCTAAATTCCGCCGCCAAGTTCCGGGCAAAACCGCCCATTTCTGTCACTCCCACGAGAAACCCGCGAGGACTCATGAACAAGAACGATCTGGTCGCGGCCGTCGCTGAAAAGGCGACCGTGCCGAAAGCCGAAGCCGAGAAGATCATCGACACGGCGCTCGAAGTCATCACCAACACGCTGAAGGGCGGCGAAGAAGTCCGCCTCGTCGGTTTCGGCACCTTCGTCGTAACGACCCGCAAGGCTGGCACGGGCCGCAACCCGCGCACGGGCGAGGAAATCAAGATTCCGTCGTCCAAGCAGCCGAAGTTCCGCGCTGGCAAGCAGCTCAAAGACGCGGTCAACTAAGTTTTCCGCCGATTGGCGGATTTCTGAGGGCGCGGATGAAAATCCGCGCCTTTCGTTTTTTATAAGGCGTCTGCTATTCCCGCAAGCGAAGGGCGATTAGCTCAGTTGGTAGAGCGCATCGTTTACACCGATGATGTCGGCGGTTCGAGCCCGTCATCGCCCACCAGCCTTCGCTCGCGAAGCGAGGGAAGGCTGCCACGCCGAAGCCCACTTCGGGCAAAGGCGGGCGTCACGCGAGCTACGACTTGGCAAGCCAGCCGAATTGAACGAGGGGGAACTATGACGATCACCATGCGCTTCGTGATTGCTGCAGTCGCTCCCGTCTCCTGCGCGACGGCCCACGCCGCAGTCACCTCCCAAAGCCCAAGCGGCTTCACCGTCGCCTACGAAGCCGACGTCACGGCCGCGCCGAAAGCGGCCTACGACGCCTTCGTGCAAGTGGGCTCCTGGTGGAACGCCGCGTCGCACTCTTACTCCGGCGACGGCAAGAACATCACGGTCGACGTTAAGCCAGACGGCTGCTGGTGCGAGGCGCTGAAGAGCGGCGGCTTCGTTCGTCACATGACGGTGGAACAAGCAGATCCTGGCGCACGCCTTGTCTTCAGCGGCGGCCTTGGTCCGCTCGCGTTCATGGGCATCACCGGCCACATGATCGTGAGCTTTGAAGCCAAAGGCACCGGCTCGCACGTGAAGCTGACCTACGCGATCGGCGGCCACGACGCGAAGGACTTCACGGATATTTCCAAAGGTGTCGACGGCGTTCTCGGCGAAGGCTTCAAGCGCTACACGAACTTCGCCTCGACCGGAAAACCCTGAGCTACACCACGGCGTCTTCGACCCAAGCGCGCGCAAGCATAAAGCGCAGCTGCCAAAGCCTAAGCGCCGGCAGCGGAAAGCGCGCCGGCAGCCCGTCGATGGGGGCAGGCAAAGGCCCAGCTGTTCCGGCTAAACGCTTGGCAAGTTCCCGTCCAGCCCAGGTCATGAACGCAACGCCATTGCCGTGACAGCCGAAGGCGAACGAAACGCTCGGGTCGTCGGGCAGTTCACCGACAGCCGGCGTCAGCCGCCGGGTCGCTGCGATAAAGCCGCGCCACGAATGCGTTGTCTCGACGCCCGCGAACGCCGGGAACAACTGACCGATCCGCCGCTCGAGCATTGCTCGCATCGCCGCTCCACCTGCCGGACTCCCCGTCGTGTCGCCGCGGCCGCCAAACAACAGCCGGTTGCCCGGCAGCATCCGAAGATAGGCAAGATGCCCGCGCGTGTTCGACGCCGGCGCCTCCGTTCGCCAGTGCTGGCGCTCCAATTCATCGGAGCTCAATGCACGTGTCGTCACGATGTTGGACAACACCGGCATCACCCGTCCCGCAAGCGCTGGGATCAACTCCTCCGGAAGCCAGCCGTTCGCGGCGACGATCACCCGTTTCGCACGCACGCTGCCGCCGGCGGTGACGAGCCGATGCGCGTTACCTTCGCGCAGCCACGCGGTCACCCGCGATTGAGCATGCACCTTCGCACCGCACGCGATCGTTGCACGCGCAAGTCCAAGGCAATAGGCGAGAGGATTGAGGCCAAATCCCACGCTCTCATGCAACGCGCCGTATTGTTCCGTGCAAGCAAACGCCTCGTCGGCAAACTCTGCCGCCTGCGCAATCCGCGCAGCCACGCCGATCCGCGACAGCACATCCGCATGTGACTGAAGCTCGGCCACGCGGCTCGGCTTATGCGCAAACGTCCACACGCCTCCGTCCTGCCGCTTGACGTCGATGCCTTCCTCGCGCGCCAGCGTCTCGACCAAGCGAACCGCATCGACCAGCGTGCGAAAGAACGCGAGCGTTTCCTCTTCGCCATAGATCGCCGCCAATTCGGCCGCACCAAGAAAGGAAGCGCCGACGCTGCAAAACCCGCCATTCCGTCCGGAAGCACCCCAGCCGATCGCGCCGCCTTCGAGCACGCGCACGTCCATGCCTGAGCGCGCCAGATGGTAGGCCGCCGACAGCCCGCAATACCCGCTGCCAATAATCGCGACATCCGCTGTCTCATCGCTGCCAAGCATTGGCGTGTTGACGTCGCCGAACGAGGCGCGTTGCGTCTCCCAATAGCTATCGACGGGCTCCGACCAATCGTAGAGCGCGGGATGAAACAGCGCCACGCGGTTTAGGGCTTGCCGGGAAATGCGGTGTCATCCGCATACGGAAACCACGAGGCTTCTTCCGGCGTTGCCTTCGGGTTGATCACGACGAATTTCGTCGACCGGAATTGCTCAAGCCCTTCCGACCCAAGCTCGCGCCCGATGCCGCTTCGCTTGCGCCCGCCGAACGGTGCCGCATCGTTGTCGAGCAGCGGGTTGGTCACCCACACCATGCCGCTATCGATCTCGTCGACCGCACGCATCGCCTCTTCCAGGTCCTTCGTGTAGACGTTCGCCCCAAGCCCGTACTCGCTCTTATTCGCAAGCGCGAGCGCCTCGTCGAAATCCTGGACGCGCACGAGCGGAGCGACCGGCCCAAAGCTCTCGCTGTTGACGATCTCCAAGTCCGGCTTCACGTCGACAAGGACGGTCGGCTCGACGAACCATCCTCGATTGAAATCCGACGGCCGTTGGCCGCCCACAAGGGGCTTTGCCCCAGCACCAATCGCGCGCTTCAAGATCGTCTCGTAACGGTCGCGCGAACCGCGCGTCGCCATCGGGCCCATATCGACGCGGCCAAGCCCATTGCCGATGCGCAGCTTTCGCGCCTCGCCGGCCAACCGCTCGGCAAACTCATCGTAGATGCTAGTGTGCACATAGAGCCGTTCGGCCGACGTGCACACCTGACCGCAGTTCAGAAAGGACGCAAACGCCGCGCCACGCACGGCAACGTCCATCGGCGCCGACGGCATCACGATGAAAGGGTCGTTGCCGGACGTTTCCATAAGAACCGGCTTGAAGCGTTCGCCACAGATCCGCCCGACAATCTGGCCTGTCGCCACGGTCCCGGTGAACGCCGCGCAATGCGTGTGCGGGCTCTCAAGCAGATGCGTGGCAACCTTTGCTCCGCCTGTCACGCACTGCACGAGGCCTTTTGGCAACGGCGCAAACACCTCCATCATCAAAAGCGTCGTGAGCGACGTAACTTCCGAAGGTTTGACGATCACCGCGTTGCCGGCCGCAATCGCCGCAGCTGCCTGCCACGCAAACAGCAACAGCGGATAGTTGTACGGCATGATCAAAACCGCGACGCCAAGCGGCTCTTTAATCGAACAGTGCAGTTGCCCCGACATCGACGGCGCGTAGATGCGCCCCATCTCGTGCCGCCCGATCTCCGCGTAGTAATCGAACGCGCTGACCGTCCAGCTCACCTCGTCGACAGATTCCTTGTAGGGCTTACCCATCTCGCGCGTCAGCGCCTCGGCGAGCCGCGATTGCGCAGCTTTGATGTTCTGCGCCACCTCATGCAGCTTTTGCGCGCGCTCAAGGCCCGAGTGCCCGCGCCACCACGTCCGCTGAACCTTGTTGGCAACAGCGATCGCATCCTCGATTTCGCGCGGCGTTGCTTCTGCGGCAGCGCCGTAACGCTGCTCCGTCGCTGGATCGATGACGGCGTAGTCCTGCGCGCCGGCCGCGGGCAGAAGTTGCCCGTCGAGAAACAACCGGCGGTCGACGCCGCGAAAGATATCGGTCATATGACGCGAGCCTCAGTTTTCGTCGTAGGCAGCTTTCAGCAACGCCTTCGCATCCGCATCAAAGTCCTTTGCGGACGCAAGGATCAGCGCCTTCTTGTTGCGTTCGCCACCACCCAAATTCTTCACGTCGATCAGCGGCGCGCTCTTCGGATATTTCTGCATCGCAAGCCCGATCATCAGGCCCTGTTTGTTGGGCTTGATCGCGCCGTACTGCTTCAAGTGATAGAGCGCGACGTAGCTCTTGCGCGGGCTCAACGTGCCCGGACCGAGTTTGGTCACGAACGCCGCGACCTTGTCGTAGAGCGGCCGCTGCTCGGCGAACTTCGCGAACAGCGTGTCCATCAACTTGTTCGGATCCTCTTCGCCCAAGGCATTGCCACCGAAGGCACGCCACAGGATGAGGCTTGCGCGGTTTTGGCCGAGGCCGTGCTTCGTCTTGAACCAAGCGAGCCGTGCGCGCGGTTTTGTCTCGGGGCAGGTCTTCGCGATTTTGACCCACTGGGCGACGGTCTTGCCCGTTGCCTCTGCGATATTGGCTTCGAGCGAGGCGAAGTATTTCTGCAGCCGGTCCGGCTCTTTAAACGTCTCAGCCATGATTCCCTTGGGTTTGCTTGACACTCAGGGGTCCGTTCAGTACACCGACCGCCTCTTGGCGGCCAGCCAGTTGGGCCGCCCTTTTGCCCTTTGCGGGGGCGTAGCTCAGTTGGTTAGAGCGCCGGCCTGTCACGCCGGAGGTCGCGGGTTCGAGCCCCGTCGCTCCCGCCACATTCGCTTGCAAAGCAAGCGAATGTGCCACGCCGAGGCCCGAAGGGCGTAGGCGGGCGCCAGACCAAAGAAATTGATCCATACCTGTCGCACGAAACGCACGCCAAAGCGCTTGCTTTGCGTTGCACAATCTTTAGGTTTCGGGCCGGAATTTAGGCTGATTTGTGCCCCGCGGCGAGTCTGCCCGTGAGGCGCACACAAAGAGGGCAGGGGCGTGCACGCCGATGGCCGTGCGGGCTCCGTTTGGGCACCGAATGACGGACATCCTCGTCGACTATCTGCCGATCCTGATCTTCTTGGGACTATCCGGCGTGCTTGCGACCGTCCTGATGGTCCTGCCGTTCGTGATTGCACCCTCAAATCCCGACCCGGAAAAACTCTCCGCGTACGAATGCGGTTTCAACGCGTTCGATGACGCGCGCATGAAGTTCGACGTGCGCTTCTATCTGGTGGCCATTCTCTTCATCATCTTCGACCTTGAGGTCACGTTCCTGTTTCCCTGGGCGATCGTGCTGAAGCAAATCGGCATTTTCGGTTTCTGGTCGATGGTCTCGTTTCTGGGAATTCTCACCGTCGGCTTCATATACGAATGGAAGAAAGGGGCGCTCGAATGGGAGTGACTCCCGCCATGGGCGCAGCCCGCTCCGGCGTCGAAGGGGCAGGCCCCATCGATCCGAACGACCCATTCTTCCTGAATGCCCGCGAAGAACTCGACAACAAGGGTTTCCTTGTAGCCCGGGCGGACGACCTGATCACCTGGGCGCGCACCGGCTCCTTGATGTGGATGACGTTCGGCCTTGCGTGCTGCGCGATCGAGATGATGCAGGCCTCGATGCCGCGTTACGATCTCGAACGCTTCGGCTTTGCGCCCCGCGCCTCGCCGCGCCAGTCCGACGTGATGATCGTGGCGGGTACCCTCACGAACAAAATGGCGCCGGCGCTCCGCAAGGTCTACGACCAGATGCCTGAGCCCCGCTATGTGATCTCGATGGGATCGTGCGCGAACGGCGGCGGCTACTACCACTATTCTTATGCTGTCGTGCGTGGCTGCGATCGCGTCGTGCCCGTCGACATCTACATACCGGGCTGCCCGCCGACGGCCGAAGCGCTCGTCTATGGCGTGATGCTTCTGCAGAAGAAGATCCGCCGCACCGGCAACATCATCCGTTGAGGACCCGATGGCAGACTTGATCAAAGCCCTCGCGGACCACGTCCAAAAAGAACGAGGCGGCTTCGGCATCACGACGCGGATCGCTTATGGCGAACTGACGCTGACCGCAGCACCCGACACGATCATCGGCTTACTCACTTTTCTGCGCGATGATCAAGCGTGCCGCTTCGTGCAACTCATCGACATTTGCGGCGCCGACTATCCCAATCGGCCAAAGCGCTTCGATGTGGTCTACCACCTACTGAGCCTGCACCTGAATCAGCGCGTTCGGATCAAGGTCGAAACCGACGAGGCGACACCTGTTCCGTCTGCAGCCGCGGTTTGGCCGGCCGCAAACTGGTTTGAGCGCGAAGCCTTCGACATGTACGGAATCCAGTTCTCCGATCATCCGGACCTTCGCCGCATCCTCACGGACTACGGCTTCACGGGTTATCCGCTGCGCAAAGACTTCCCGCTGACTGGTTTCGTGGAGGTGCGTTACGACGACGAGCAAAAGCGCGTCATGTACGAGCCCGTGAAACTCGTCCAAGACTTCCGCCAATTCGACTTCATGTCGCCGTGGGAAGGCGCGAAGTACATTCTGCCCGGCGACGAAAAGGCCGCGAAACAATGACCGCCGGCACCGAGCCCAAAATCCGCAACATGAACCTGAACTTCGGGCCGCAGCATCCTGCGGCTCACGGTGTGTTGCGCCTGGTGCTCGAACTTGACGGCGAAATCGTCGAGCGCGTCGATCCACATATCGGTCTGCTGCATCGCGGCACCGAAAAGCTGATCGAAAACAAAACGTATCTGCAAGCCGTGCCATACTTCGACCGGCTCGATTACGTCGCGCCGATGAATCAAGAGCACGCCTTCGCCCTCGCGGTCGAAAAGCTATGCGGCATCACCGTGCCGCCGCGCGCGCAATACATCCGCGTTCTCTACAGCGAAATCGGCCGCATCCTCTCGCATCTTCTGAACACCACGACGCAGGCGATGGACGTCGGCGCATTGACGCCGCCGGTCTGGGGCTTCGAAGAGCGCGAGAAGTTGATGATCTTCTATGAGCGCGCATCCGGCTCGCGCATGCATGCGGCGTATGTGAGACCAGGCGGCGTGCACCAAGACCTGCCGCAAAAGCTGCTCGACGATATCCACCAGTGGTGCGAAGAGTTCCCGAGAGTCATCGACGACCTCGAAACGCTGCTGACCGAAAACCGCATCTTCAAACAGCGCAACGTCGATATCGGCGTCGTCACGCCCGAGGTGGCGCTTGCCTGGGGCTTCTCCGGCGTCATGGTGCGCGGCTCTGGCATGGCGTGGGACTTGCGGCGCGCGCAACCGTATGAGTGCTACTCCGACCTCGAATTCGACATCCCGGTCGGCAAGAACGGCGACTGCTACGACCGCTATCTCTGCCGCATGGAAGAGATGCGCGAGTCGACGAAAATCATGAAGCAGTGCATCGAGAAGATGCCCAAAGGCCCGGTGCACGAAGCGTCCGGCAAAGTCATCCCGCCCAAGCGCGCCGAGATGAAGCAGTCGATGGAAGCCTTGATCCATCACTTCAAGCTCTACACCGAAGGCTACCACGTGCCGGAAGGCGAAGTGTATGCGTGCGTCGAAGCGCCGAAAGGCGAGTTTGGCGTCTATCTCGTCAGCGACGGCTCGAACAAACCCTACCGCTGCAAAATCCGCGCGCCGGGCTTCCCGCATTTGCAGGCGATGGACTTCCTCTGCAAAGGCCACATGATCGCCGACGTCTCGGCGATCCTCGGTTCCCTCGACATCGTGTTCGGGGAGATCGATCGATGAGCCTGCGCCGTCTCGCGCCCGACCAACCGCCCTCGTTTGCGTTCACGCCCGAAAATCTGGCGTGGGCGCAGACGCAGATGAAGAAATATCCGGACGGTCGCCAAGCGTCCGCCGTCGTGCCGCTGCTCTGGCGCGCGCAGGAGCAAAACGGCGGCCACGTGACTGAGCCAATGATGCGCGTCATCGGCGAGATGCTCGCCATGTCGCCGATCCGCGTGCTGGAGATCGCGACCTTCTACACGATGTTCAATTTGAAGCCGGTGGGTCAGTACCTCTTGCAGGTTTGCACCACCACGCCGTGCTGGCTGCGCGGCTCCGACGGCGTCGTCGCCGCGTGCAAGAAACACATTCACCCGCACGCCGAAACCGTATCGGCGGACGGCAAGCTGTCGTGGATGGAAGTCGAATGCCTGGGTGCGTGCGTGAACGCGCCGGTCGTGCAGATCGGCGACGACTTCTACGAAGACGTCGACGGCGCGCGCACGGAAGGCATCATCAACGACTTGCGCGCCGGCCGGAAACCGAGACCGGGCTCGCAGATCGGTCGCCAAACGTCGGCACCTGAGGGCGGCCAGCAAACGCTCACCGACGCATCTCTCTACACGAAGGGCGGCTAATGCTTTCCGATACTGACCGCATCTTCACGAACCTGTACGGCGTTCACGATTGGCGCCTTTCCGCCGCGCGCAAACGCGGCAACTGGGACAACACAAAGGGCCTGATCGAGAAGGGACGCGACTGGATCATCGACGAGATGAAGAAGTCGGGCTTGCGCGGCCGTGGCGGCGCGGGTTTTCCGACCGGCCTTAAATGGTCGTTCATGCCGAAAACGTCCGACGGGCGTCCGTCATACCTCGTCGTCAACGCGGACGAGTCGGAGCCCGGCACGTGCAAAGACCGCGATATCATGCGGCACGACCCGCACACGCTGCTGGAGGGCTGCCTGATCGCAAGCTTCGCGATGAACGCGCACGCTTGCTACATCTACGTCCGCGGCGAGTTCCGCATCGAGTACAAGCGCCTCGAAGCGGCGATCGAGGAATGCTACGCGGCGGGCCTCTTCGGCAAGAACGCGGCGGGCTCCGGCTGGGACTTCGACTGCTACGTCCATCACGGCGCAGGCGCTTACATTTGCGGCGAAGAAACCGCCTTGCTCGAAAGCCTTGAGGGTAAGAAGGGCATGCCGCGCCTGAAGCCGCCGTTCCCCGCGAACGTTGGCCTCTACGGCTGCCCGACGACTGTGAACAATGTTGAGTCGATCGCGGTCGCGCCAGAAATCCTGCGCCGCGGGGCCGCGTGGTTCTCCGGCCTCGGCCGCCCAAACAACACCGGCACGAAACTCTTCTGCATTTCGGGCCACGTGAACAAGCCCTGCAATGTCGAAGAGGAAATGGGAATCCCGCTCCGCGAACTCATCGACAAGCATTGCGGCGGCGTGCGCGGTGGTTGGGACAATCTGCTGGCTGTGATCCCTGGCGGCTCGTCCGTGCCGCTCATCCCAAAGTCGATTTGCGACACCGTCCTGATGGACTTCGACAGTCTGCGCGACGTGAAGTCAGGCCTCGGCACTGCAGCCGTCATCGTGATGGATCGCTCGACCGACATCGTGAAGGCCATCGCGCGCCTCGCACGTTTCTACAAGCACGAATCCTGCGGCCAGTGCACGCCGTGCCGCGAAGGCACCGGCTGGATGTGGCGCGTAATGGAGCGCCTCGTCACCGGCGACGCCGAACCGAAAGAGATCGATCTGCTGCTCGAGGTGACCTACCAAGTCGAAGGCCACACGATCTGCGCGCTCGGCGACGCAGCGGCATGGCCGATCCAAGGTTTGATCCGTCACTTCCGAACCGAAATCGAACGCCGCATCAACGCCAAGCGCGCAGGTAAACCTGCAGCCGTGGCGGCGGAGTAGCCCCATGACCAAACTCATCGTCGACGGCAAGGAAATCGACGTCCCGGCGGACTACACGCTGTTGCAAGCGTGCGAAGCGGCCGGCGCCGAGATCCCGCGCTTTTGTTACCACGAGCGTCTGTCGATCGCCGGCAACTGCCGCATGTGCCTCGTCGAACTGAAAGGCTCGCCAAAGCCGGTCGCGTCGTGTGCGTGGGGCGTGCGCGATTGCCGCCCGGGCCCGAACAACGAGCCGCCCGTCGTGAACACGAAATCGCCGCTGGTGAAAAAGGCGCGCGAAGGGGTGATGGAGTTCCTGCTCATCAACCACCCGCTCGACTGTCCGATCTGCGACCAAGGCGGCGAGTGCGATTTGCAGGACCAGGCTATGGCTTATGGCCATGCGAAGTTCACCCGCTTCGAAGAAAACAAGCGCGCCGTCACCGACAAGAACATGGGTCCGCTCGTCAACACGATCATGACGCGCTGCATCCACTGCACGCGGTGCGTCCGCTTCGCAGCGGAAGTCGCCGGCGTCGATGAAATCGGTGCGACGGGCCGCGGCGAGGATATGGAGATAACGACCTATCTCGAGCACGCAATGTCGTCGGAACTCTCGGGCAACGTGATCGACCTCTGCCCAGTCGGCGCGCTGACGTCGAAGCCCTACAAGTTCAACGCGCGCCCATGGGAGCTCACCAAAACCGAATCCGTGGA
>JANLXP010000074.1:0-1321 GCA_031365165.1 Alphaproteobacteria bacterium | reverse complement strand
TCGCGGTCGCGCTCTTCGATCCCGAACCTGAGTTCACCGACTGATCGCGATCGGATGCATTCGGAATGGCCTCAACGAACTGTCCCTAATAGGGGGTCAGTCCAACGGAAAACCCGGCCGCAAAAGCGGCCGGGCGCACTTCTTCGAGATAGCGATTTCCGGACTAGAAGATCGTCGATGTGAATTTCTGTTGGATGCTGCCGTTGCACGCCCAAACCTGCACCTTGCCGCCGTCCGTCGTTTGCTGCGGGGCATGCACGTCGAGGCAGAGGCCGCCCATGTTGCGGATCGCGCCGCCCGGCAAAACGACCCAACGCTGTTGCGGCTGGCCGTTGCAGTCCCAGACTTGGACCTTGCCGCCGTTCGTCATCGCGGTCGGCGCGTGCGCGTCGAGACACTTACCGTTTGCGAGACGGATGGCGTTCGTCACGGCGTTGTAGCTCCAACGCTGCTGGGGTTGGCCGTTGCACGACCAGACCTGCACCTTGCCGCCGTTGTTGTTCATGTCGGGTGCATTCGCATCGAGGCACATGCCGGCGGCGGTATGAATGACGTCCATGGCGATGGCCGGTGGCAACGACGGGCCGGCCGGGATGAAGCGCCAGCCCTGCTGTGCCTGATTGTTGCACGACCAGACCTGCACCTTACCGCCGTCGTTGTTCATCTCGGGTGCGTGCGCGTCGAGGCACAAGCCGGCGGAAATCAGAATAGACTTGCGGCCGGTGTCGACGGTCCAGCGTTGCTGCGGCTGGCCGTTACAGGACCAGACTTGCACCTTGCCGCCGTTGTTGGACATCGTGGGTGCGTGCGCATCGAGACAGAAACCGCCTTCGTTGCGGATGACGCCGGTGGCGCTGTTGTAGTGCCATACCTGCTGAGGCTGCGAGTTGCAGTTCCAGACCTGCACTTTGCCGCCGTTGGTGGTCATTGTCGGCGCATGAGCGTCGAGGCATTTGCCGTTCGAGAGCTGGATCAGCCCGTCGAACTCGACCGCTTGCGCGGGCGCGGCAAAGGCGGCCGCCGCGGCAACCAGCGCCGGCAGGCCAAGATTCAGTGCAAGTCGCGTCATTGCTTCTATTCCTCCCAAAGGATCGCTTCTGGCCCGTTGGTCGGGCCGACGATGCTGCGCTCATGTAAAGAACGTTCAGCGGCGGCGGGGCGCCGAGCAGTACAGGCGTGACCGCGCGCACAAATGATTATCGTCGAACCTTGTCATTCGTCACACAGCCACGCGCCGACAACCTGGGGGCGACCAACATCGATTTCATCGCCGGCTGCGGCAATTCCGGGCACGCGCAACGCGCGTAGCCTGCTGCTCACG
>JANLXP010000071.1:0-1761 GCA_031365165.1 Alphaproteobacteria bacterium | reverse complement strand
CTAAGCCTGACGGCGGAACAGCGCGAGGAGCTCGAGGCCAAGGGGCGTAAGCCGCATTGGCGGTTCAAGCTCAGTGGCGACGGCGTCGAGTTCAACGACGTGATCCGTGGGCCCGTGCACATCGAGACGGCTTCGCTGTCGGATCCCGTTTTGATCCGTGAGGACGGGCGGTTTCTCTACACGCTGCCCAGTGTCGTGGACGACATCGACTTCAAGATCACGCACATCATCCGTGGCGAAGATCACGTGACGAATACGGGCGTTCAGATCGAGATCTTCGAGGCGCTCGGCGCCGCGGTGCCGGCCTTTGCGCATTTTTCGATGTTGATTGGTGCGGGCGGCGAGGCTTTGTCGAAGCGGCTTGGATCGCTCGCGATCGAGGGCTTGCGCGAGGATGGGATCGAGCCGCAGGCGATTAACAGTTTGCTGGCGAAGCTCGGGACCTCCGATCCGGTCGTTGTGCGCACGACGCTCGATGAACTTGTTGCGGACTTCGATCTGACGAAGTTTTCGCGTGCGCCGGCGCACTTCGATCCGAACGATTTGAAGACGCTGAACCACAAGCTTCTGCACGGTATGTCGTACGACACAGTTGCGGCGGATCTACAGCGGCTTGGCGTCGGTGGTGGCGCGCCGTTCTGGGATGCGGTGCGCGACAACATTCAGCTTTTGAACGAAGCGCGCGGTTGGTGGCAGGTGGTCGAAGGGCCGCTCGAGCCAGTGATCGAGGACGCCGCGGTGGCCGAGGCTGCGCGAGCGTTGTTGCCTGCCGGCCCCTTCACGGATGCGACCTGGACCGAGTGGACGGCAGCGGTTTCAGCCAAAACCGGGGCCAAAGGTAAGGCTTTGTTTAGGCCGCTTCGCTTAGCGTTGACCGGGCAGCCCCATGGACCGGAGATGCGAAAGCTGTTACCCCTGATTGGTCCTGAGCGGGCGGCAAAACGCTTGGCCGGTCAGGCTGCATGAGGCAGATGTGAGCATTCGGACGATCAATTCCGACCTTCGTTCCGCGGCGCAAATCGCGCGCGCGGCGATTTGTATTTGCGGCTAACGAACCTTAGCGGCCGCGCTCACCGATTCTTTTCTCGTCAGAGACCGAATCCCAAAAGGCGGCCAGAGCGGACGCTTTTGAGGAATTGAGTATGGCACTGACGATCTACAACACGCTGGCCCGCGAGAAGCAGGTCTTCAAACCGATCGATCCGAAGAACGTGCGCATGTACGTCTGCGGACCGACGGTTTACGACTTCGCGCATATCGGCAACGCGCGGCCCGTGATCGTGTTCGACGTGCTGTTCCGGTTGCTGCGCCACATCTATGGCGAGAAGCACGTGACGTATGTTCGAAACATTACGGACGTCGAGGACAAGATCATCGCAAGGGCCGCAGCGCGCAAAATTTCGATCCGCGAACTCACCGAAGGTACGGCGAAGGTTTATCAGGAAGACGCGATTGCACTCGGCAATTTGGCGCCGACGCTGGAGCCGCGTGTCACCGATACGATGCCAGAGATTGTCGCGATGATCGGAAAACTGGTCGCGAACAATCACGCCTATGTGGCCGAAGGGCATGTGCTGTTTCATGTGCCCTCCGATCCGGACTACGGCAAGCTCTCGCGGCGTGCGCTCGATGAAATGATCGCGGGTGCGCGCGTTGAAGTGGCGCCTTACAAAAAGAGCCCGATGGATTTTGTGCTCTGGAAGCCTTCGGACGCGACCATGCCTGGCTGGGACTCGCCTTGGGGCAACGGCCGCCCGGGGT
>JANLXP010000063.1:0-4326 GCA_031365165.1 Alphaproteobacteria bacterium | reverse complement strand
CCGATCGAGGCCCTTCGCTACGAGTGAAGCCGACTTAGAATTTCTTCGGTGGTGCGGGCGGCTGCGGCGCTGCCGGCGGCTGTGGGCCGGCCGGTTGGCCTTGGTTCAGGACCTTGAATTCGCCTGAGCCCGCGATGTCTTGGCTGAGCGCGCCGGAATACGAGCCGACAGTGACGCTGCCAGATCCCATGATCTCAACCTTCGGGTTCGTGGCGTGGCCCCTGAAGAGGACATCACCGGATCCGGCAATCGAGACCGAGAACGAACTTGCCTGGCCGCCGTCGACCACTATGCCGCCGGAGCCCGCGATTTCCGCGTCGAAGGGTCCGTTGACCTGTGCAACCCGAATGTCACCTGAGCCGGCGACGTCGGCATTGAGGCCCGCGGCGAGCGGCCCAATCACAACGTTGCCGCCGCCAGCAATTTCGACTTCCGCCGATTGCGCCGACGCGGCGGAGAAATCGCCCGAACCTGCAATTTCGAGATCCAGCGTTTCTTTGATCGCACCGACATTGATACGTCCGCGGCCAGCGACCACGACACGGGCGCTTTGCACGCGACCGAACCGGGCGTTCAGCGCGTGACCTTCGAGGCGCAGCGGCGCGTCGAGGTCGCCGCCGTTGATCGAGCCGATCATATCTTCGATGTCGTAGGGCGTGCCGGCTGGGGCGGTGATGCGCACGCGCAGATCCTGCGCCTTGCGATCGCGCGACCACATGTTGAACAGGTTCCAAGGGAACCACGCGTCTTCTTCGTCCGAGTCCAGGCGGAGGATGACCTCATCGCCGACAGTGCGGACGTGGAATTCTTTCACCGTCTCGGGTTTGCCGCTCGCCTGAACGCGGACGGGACCGGGTTGGGGCACCGTGATCAGTTCGACGTCGGCGACCAACGTGTCGATGCGGACGCGACGAACCGTATAAGATTGATCGAGAGGGCCCGAACTTCCGGTAACGGCCGGACCGGTTGCAAGTAAGTTCGTGAGGCCGGCGAGGGCGGCGATCTCCGTGCGGCCCTGAACCTGCGTCAGGGTCGCAAAGCTACCGACGCCGACAGCAATGCTGGCGACGGCCAATTTGGCGAGAAGGCTCATGAAATTATCGTCCTGTGAATGGCAGCTGCGTACCGCTGCTCAACGGCTGCGTCTGCAGCATCGACGCCGGCTCGGGCGCCTTCAGATCCGCAAAGATGATTAAGCCGGAGAGACCAATGAGTCCGACGCCCGAGGCAACGGCCAGGGCGGCTGCCAAGATGAACTTCGCGATCAGGGTGGTCATAGGTGCTCCCCATGAGTAATCAGATGATAGTGTGAAGTGTATAATAGGCCTTTCAGCCAGTTTCAAGGGGGGTTGGGGGTAGAACCGGCCGCCGTGGCGCTTTTGCCGCTCGCCAAACGCCCAAGCTCGGCGACTCGGGCAGAGTCCAGATATTCCTCTAGCCGGGAGATCCGGCCGTCCTTGACCAGCACAACGATGCAGGCCGGCATAGTAAACGGACCGCCCTGTGTTGTTGCCTCAAGCGTGTGTTGTTGGAGGAAGCCTCCCGGGATCGCGACCCGGCGGTGCACATGGTAGCGGCGGTTCCGCAAATTGCGGGACATCCAACCGAGAACGCGCAGGTTCTCTTCGACCGATTGCTCCTTCAAATCGTGGCTGTGCCAGATGCGGGCGTCGGGGGCGTAGATCGCCTTCACCGCTTCGATGTCGCCGCGTTCAATGGCACTGAAAAACCGCTCGGCAACCTGGAGCGCATCTTCAGTCATGGCACGAGGCGATAGCCGCCGCTTTCAGTGACAAGCAATTTCGCGTGCGTCGGATCGTTCTCGATCTTCTGGCGCAGGCGGTAGATGTGCGTTTCGAGCGTGTGCGTCGTGACGGCTGGATTGTACCCCCAAACCTCATGCAGCAGCACTTCGCGGCCAACGACCTTGTCGCCGGCGCGGTAGAGGAATTTTAGGATCGAGGTCTCTTTCTCCGTGAGACGGACCTTGGTGTTGTTCGGTCCCGTCAGAAGCTTTGCCGACGGGCGGAACGAATACTGGCCGATCTTGAAAACCGCATCTTCGCTTTGTGCGTGAGAGCGCAGTTGCGCGCGGATGCGGGCCAAGAGAATGGCGAATTTAAAGGGTTTCGTGACGTAATCGTTCGCGCCGGCTTCAAGCCCGAAGACTTCGTCGGATTCGGCAACGTGGCCGGTAAGCATAATGATCGGGCAGCGCACACCGCCTTTGCGCATGAGGCGGCAGACTTCGCGGCCGTCGAGATCCGGTAGTCCCACGTCCAGGATAACGAGGTCCGGCAGTTCGGACTTGGCTTTTTCGAGCGCAGCCGCGCCTGTCGCCGCGTCAACGACAATGAACTCCGACAGCAAATCCAGCTGTTCCTTAAGGGATTCGCGGAGGGCGTTGTCGTCGTCGACGAGGAGAACGCGTCGGGGCGTGGTCATAGGTTTGTGCGGCCGGTGATTTGCGAGGGTCTCTGTCTACGCTATAGCAGGTCCAAGTTGGAGAGCGGGAGAGGCATGAAATTGATAGCGCGCAAAAGGCCGAAGACGCGCGCTCGCGGAACTGTGAACGCGAAGGCGACCCTGGCCGAGCGGTTGCTTGGCGCCGCGGTTGCGGTCGACCGCGCCGCTGCCGAGCTGCGGCGGGGGCTGCCGGTTCTGGTTCGGCCCCCAAAGGGAACGCCATCGCTTGTGGTCGCCGCCGAACTAGCGAACCCGGACGTTTTGGAGGCGCTTGCGCGATGGGCGGGGACACAGCCGCGCGTACTGTTAACGCATCACCGGGCGTCGACCCTGAAGATCCGCCTCTACACGAGCGAGTTGGTTGCCGTGCCACTGCCGCGCGATGACGGCGCGCGCGCGGCGCAGGCGCTCGCCGATCCGACGCGCGATTTGCGCGATCCGATGATGGGTCCGTGGCAGGCGTTGCGCGAACCTCTGGCGGCGGGCGCGAAGGCTGCCGTCAGGCTCGCCAAGATCGCCGGGTTGCTTCCGGCCCTCGTCGAAGTGCCGATCAACAGTGCGGCGGCGAAGCGCTTGGTTGCGCGTGAAAGCCTGCCGCAAGTCAGCGTCGAGGATGTTGAGCGGTATGAAGCGCCTGTGGCGTTCAAGGTTGCCGCGCGCGCGAGGCTACCGCTCGAGGGCGCAGAGGACACTCGCGTTCTAGCATTCCGGCCGACGAACGGTGCACGCGAGCATTTGGCGTTGATCGTGGGATCGCCGGAGCCGCCGGGACCGGTGCTCGTGCGGCTGCACTCCGAGTGTTTGACGGGCGATCTCTTGGGGTCGCTGAAATGCGATTGCGGGGATCAGTTGCGTGGCGCGATTGGCGCGATCGGCAAGGCGGGGCACGGGATCTTGCTCTATCTCGCGCAGGAAGGGCGCGGGATTGGGCTCATCAACAAGCTCAAGGCGTACGAATTGCAAGATCAGGGGTTCGATACGATCGAAGCCAATCAGCGCCTTGGGTTCGAAGCGGACGAGCGCGAGTTCGCGGCAGCGGCGGAAATATTGAAGTATTTGGGCTTCACGTCGGTGCGCTTGCTCACGAACAATCCGGACAAGGTGGCGGCGCTTTCGCGGTTCGGGATCGAGGTCGTGGAACGCGTCGCGCATAGCTTCCCGACGAACCCGCACAACGAAGCCTATCTGGCGACGAAGAAGGCGAAGGCAGGGCACCTGACCTAGGTGCGGCTGCCGAAAATTGCCGAACCGACGCGCACATGCGTCGCGCCGAACCCGATCGCGGTTTCGTAGTCGCCGCTCATACCCATGCTGAGTTCGCGTAAGCCAGCATCACGCGCCAGTTTCAGCAGAAGCGCGAAATGCGGCGATGGCTCTTCATCTGCAGGCGGGATGCACATCAGCCCTGAAACAGTCAGGCCGTGAACAACACGGCATTTCTCGATGAAGGCCAGCGTTTCGCGCGGTGTGACACCTGCCTTCTGCGGTTCCTCGCCGGTGTTCACTTGGACGAATAGTTTGACGGTTCGTTCGGCGCGAACGAACTCCGCGCTCACCGCTTCGGCAAGGCTGTCGCGATCGAGCGTATGGATGACGTCGAACAACGCCACGGCTTCACGCGCCTTGTTCGATTGCAGGGGGCCAATGAGATGCAGTTCGAGCTTTGAATGCGCAGTCCTTAGCGCCGGGTACTTTGCCTTGGCTTCTTGGACGCGGTTCTCGCCAAACGTCAGGTGACCGGCAGCAATCGCCGCCTCGACCACCTTAGCTTCGTTGGTCTTGGTTACCGCGACCAAGGTTATCTCGGACGGCTTACGCCCCACGGCTGCAGCGGCTTTTTCAATGCGCGCGCGCACCTCG
>JANLXP010000054.1:0-4398 GCA_031365165.1 Alphaproteobacteria bacterium | reverse complement strand
GCGCGGGCGCTCGCGGAAGCGGGGTCGGCGGTCGTGCTGAACGGGCTTGGCGACATGGACGAGGTGAAGCGCACGCGCGTGGCCTTGGAACAGGCGACCGGCGTGCGCGTGACCTACGATCCAGCGAACTTGATGGATTCGGCGGCGACGGCGGGATTGGTCGAGCGAACAGAGCGCCAATTTGGACGCGTCGATATCTTAGTCAACAACGCCGGCATCCAACACGTGTCGCCGATCGAAGAGTTTCCGACCGCGAAATGGGATGCGATTTTGGCGTTGAACCTTTCGGCCGTGTTCCACGCATCGAAGGCCGCGTTCAAGGGCATGAAGGAACGCAAGTTTGGGCGCATCATCAACGTCGCTTCGGCGCACGGGCTCGTCGCCTCGGCGTTCAAGTCGGCTTACGTCGCGGCGAAGCACGGCGTCATCGGGCTCACGAAGGTGACGGCACTCGAAGGCGCAGAGCACAACGTCACGGCCAATGCGATTTGCCCGGGGTATGTGTGGACACCGCTCGTCGAAAAGCAGATCGAGGATCAGGCGAAGGCACACAACATTTCGCGCGATCAGGTGATCCGCGACGTGCTGCTGGTTAATCAGCCGAACAAGAAGTTTGCGACCGTCGAGGAAATGGGCGCGCTCGCCGCGTTCCTTGCCAGCGACATGGCCGCATCGATCACGGGAACGGCATTGCCGGTTGATGGCGGCTGGACGGCACACTGAACAAGCGAAGGAGACGGTGATGATCAAGTTCTTCAAGAACGCACGACGCCGCGACGCCTATTGGGTGGCTGGTGCGTTTGACCGCAAACCGAATTCATTGGTGGATCCGGCGCTTGCGACCTGGAGCGAAATATTGGGCCGCGAGCAGGCGCGGCTTTGGTTGAACGCGCGCGCCAGCGAAGGACGTGGACGATGAGCAAGACCATTCCTCTACCCCGCAGACGCGGCACCTCAAGCGGCGGCGTCAAGCGCCTCAACCTTGCGCTGCAAGGTGGCGGATCGCACGGCGCGTTCTCTTGGGGCGTCCTCGACCGGCTGCTCGAAGACGACCGGATCGAGATCGACAGCATCACAGGGGCTTCGGCCGGTGCGGTGAATGCTGTGGTCCTCGCCGACGGCATCGCGTCGGGTGATCGCGAACAAGCGCGTGACACGCTGAGCAAGTTTTGGCACGGGATCAGCGAGGCTGGGAAATACAGCCCCTTGCGCCGTTCGCCGGCAGAGGCGTTGCGCGGCGGGTGGAGTCTCGACACGTCGCCAGCCTACGTCTGGTTCGACGTGCTTTCGCGGATCGCGAGCCCTTACGACCTCAACCCGTTCAACCTCAATCCGCTGCGCGACATTTTGAAGAAGTTCGTCGATTTCGAGCGGGTGCGCGCCAGTCAGGTGAAGCTGTTCGTTTCGGCGACCAACGTCGAAACGGGCCGCACGAAGGTGTTCAAACGCGACGAGCTGACAGCCGATCACATCCTCGCCTCGGCGTGTTTGCCGTTCATGTTCCAAGCGGTGACGATCGATGGCGTGCCCTATTGGGATGGCGGGTATATGGGCAATCCGCCCCTATGGCCGCTCTTTGAGAATGCGCTGGCCGACGACGTGATGATCGTGCAGATCAACCCGATCCGCCGGCCCGGCGTGCCGCGAACCGCGCGCGATATCTTGAACCGGCTGAACGAGATCACATTCAACGCATCGCTGCTCCGCGAGCTGCGCACGATCGATTTCGTGACGCGGTTGATGGACGAAGGTCGCCTCGAAGGCACCGGCTACCGGCGCGTGCTCGTCCATATGGTCGAGGACGAGATGTCGCTTTCCGCGCTTGGCGCCTCGTCGAAGCTGAACACCGAACACGAGTTCCTCGACATGCTGTTCGCCAAAGGGCGGCAGGCGACGGAGCACTGGCTCACCGCGCATTTCGACGCGCTCGGCGAGCGTTCGACCGTCAACATCCGCGATCTCTTCCAGGGCGACGAAGACGCACTCGATGGGCAGCGCATCACGCGCGATGCCCGCTTCCGCCAAACCCCAGCCGAATAGGAGAACCCCATGCCACCGATCCGCAAGCAAACGATCGCGACCTTCGTGCTGGCGCTCTACATCGCCTTTGTGTTCGTGCAATCGCTGTTCTTCAAATGGACGGGTTCGGAGGAAAGCATCTTCATCTTCGCGACATTGCGCGACTGGTCGGGCATCGGCTTGTTCGAGCCGTTCGGCCGTTTCTTCATCGGCTTTTGCGAACTCATTGCTTCTATCTTGCTTTTTGCACCCCGCACTCGGATTTGGGGCGCGGGCATGGCGCTGGTCATCATCTCCGGCGCGATTTTCTTCCACTTGTT
This sequence comes from Alphaproteobacteria bacterium, assembly GCA_031365165.1. Classification (GTDB taxonomy): domain Bacteria; phylum Pseudomonadota; class Alphaproteobacteria; order Micropepsales; family Micropepsaceae; genus SZUA-430. The sequence goes on along the minus strand of JANLXP010000054.1, from coordinate 2,059 downwards.
CACGCCGCTTGGTGTCGAGATCAAAGGCGACGGTGGCTTGCTGTTCACCTTGGCTTGCGGCGTGTGGTTGTCGAGCGTTGCGATCCTTCTGATCCACCGGCGCGACGTCATCGCGCTCTTGCAAACGATCATCGCTTTCGTCCGCAAAGATAAGGTCATTGCGCACTAGGTGCGCAGACGAACGTGGTTAATCGAGCCGCCCGGTCACCCCGGGCGGCTTTGTGTTTCAGCCAAATTGCCAATCCGCTTATCCGAAAGTGGTAGTCCGATAGGAGCGGATTCCTTATGGAACCTGCACGCTGTGCGCGCAGCGATCACGTCATGCATCGCGCTGTGCGTCATCGTGACCCCGGAATGCATTTTTCCAGCGTTTCTTCTGCACTTTCGCATTGACGCGATTTCTCACGCTGCTAGTTAAGCGCGCACCTTTTCATTGGGGCGGCGCCGCTCTCCCTCCTCGCAGCGCCCAAAAACACACTGGGGTAGTTTCATGAAAGCAAGAGGCATTTTGCTCGCAACCGTTGCTGGCGTTTCCATCGCCGCGGCATCGCAATCGAGCGCACATCATCAAGGCTGGTATGTCGGACTCGACGCTGGCGTGAACTGGATCGACGACACATCCGTCATCTTCCAGCGTCAAAATTTCAGCAACGTCATGATCGAGTCCGAGAGTCTGAGCCAGTCCTATTGGGGTGGCGGCAACTCGAGCGGCGAACTCAATTACGACACCGGCTGGGCGGGCTTTGCCACTGTCGGCTACGGCTTCGAGAAAAACTGGCGCGTTGAGCTTGAACTCGGTTATCGCAACAACGACGCGACGCTGACGAAGCAGCCGCACTGCTATGACGAAGGACCGTCGCTCGCAAGCTTCGAGGGCGGCTATGGCTGCCGCACGCGCGTCTATAACGGCGACATGACCGAGTACACGGCCATGGTCAACGTCATCTACGACGTGCCGCTGACCGAGAAGCTCGATCTCAATATCGGCCTTGGCGCCGGCGTTGACTACGTGCAGCTCGATTTGAACCGTAGCAACGGCAACAGCTACGTGGACGACAGCGACACGCGCTTTGCGTTCCAGGCGATCGCTGGCTTGACGTATCAGATCACGAAGCGCCTCGACCTCACGCTGACCTATCGTTATCTGAATGTCAGCGAGCCGGAGTTCAGCACGCGTTACAAGACGCTGGAACTGGACGATCTTGAGAAGCACACCGTGACGGTCGGTCTGCGCTACGATCTCTATGAGGACGAAGCGCCGCTCCCGCCGCCTCCGCCGCCGCCACCCCCGCCGCCGGCTGGGCCGCAGCAGTTCATCATCTATTTCGGCTTCGACAAGTGCAACATTTCGCCTGAAGCGGACGGCGTGTTGAACGAAGCGGCCTCGGCTGCGAAGACGCAGGGTTCGGTCAAGATCCTGATCGTGGGTCACACGGACACGATGGGTTCGAACGGCTACAACCAACGTCTGTCGGAGTGCCGTGCGGATGCGGCGAAGTCGAACTTGGTCGGCAAGGGTATCGCCGGCGGTTCGATCTCCACGTCGGGCCGCGGCGAAGGCGAGCTCATGGTCAAGACGGACGATAGCGTGAAGGAACCACAGAACCGTCGCGCGACGATCGACCTCAACAACTAATCGGCTGCGTATTAGCCAGTGTACGAGGGCGGGGCCGCAAGGCTCCGCCCTTTTCCGTTGGTATCCTGTCGCCCCAACGCAACAGCCGAGATGGGCTGCCAATGTTAAGTTGCCGTTCTGAGTCAGGGGTGATCCATGCGGCTATCTGCGACTTCTATTGCGCTTGCGGCATCGCTCGCAACGGCCGCTCAGGCGGGCGAGCGGGCTTGGTATCTCGCTGTTGAGGGCGGCGTGAACTGGACCGACGCCCAGATAGGCAGCGTTGTTGCATCGCCCTTGTGCGGCCTCTTGGGCATGTGCGTCGCCGACACATCGATGGATGCGGGATGGGCAGGGTTTGCGGCGCTCGGCACAAAGATCGGCGAGAACCTGAACCTCGAAGCCGAAGTCGGACATCGCGCGTCCGTATTGGGCGACCGGGGT
>JANLXP010000614.1:0-4365 GCA_031365165.1 Alphaproteobacteria bacterium | reverse complement strand
AAAGCATTTCGTTCAGTAAGCGATGGGCGTCGATATTCGATGGATTGGCGGCGACAGCACGAGCGTAGGCTTGTTTGGCGTCCTCATTGCGTTCTTGCGAGCGCAGGGCGTTGCCGAGCCCGATCCAGCTTGCGTCGGAGGTTGGCCGAAGTTTTAGCGCGGCGGTGTAGGCGCGTTCGGCAGCGCTATGGTCGCCACCTGCCGTCGCAGCTTGGCCGAGGTTGTGTTGGGCCGTGTGCGAGGCGGGGGCGAGTTCGCTTGCGCGTTTTGCGGCAGTGAGCGCCTGCGCGGTATCGCCGAGTTTTGCAAAGACCAGTCCAAGAGCGTCAAAGGCGTTGGCGTTGCCGGGATGCGCTCGAATGATCGTCTCGAGCAGCGGTTTGGCCTCAGCCGGCCGAGCATCGAGGAGGAGGAGCGCGAGATTGTATTGGGCGTCGGCGAATCCTGGGTTCAGCGCGAGGGCCCGACGATAGTGCTTCTCAGCCTCGGCGTGGTTGCCGGCCGTTGCGAGTGCGCTCCCCAGATTGTTGTGGACGTGCGGTTGTTTCTCTTGCTGGGCGAGCGAGGCGCGGAAGTTCGCGATCGCCTCAGCATAGCGGCCCGAACGGCGGTGAACGACGCCAATGAGCTGCAACAGGTCCGGGTGGTTTGGCGCTTCGCGCAATAGCGCGCGGAGGGTTGCGTCGGCTTGCGCAAGGTTGCCGCGGCCGATCTCGGCGACGGCCTGCTGCAGTCGGATCTGAAGGTTTGTGGTCTGGCTCATTCTCTTCAGGGGAGAATAGAGCAGGGGTCATCCTAGACAAAGAGAAACGGCGGCCCTTTTGGGGCCGCCGTCTGCATCTAAGTTGGCGATGCCTTTAGTGCTTCCACTTGATGCCGAGGCGGTACATACGACCCAGCTGATCGTAGGTCGAGCCGTCGGTGTTGAACTGGCCGTTGCCGACCGCACCACCCCAAAGCGGCGGCTGTTTGTCCAAGATGTTGTCCACGCCGAACGAGAAGGAAAGGTCGTCCGTCATGTCCCAGCGACCGCCAACGTCGTACATGTTGTAGGTGGGGATATGCTCCTCACCGAACACGGCGTCGTCGATGCCGCCGAGGTAGGTCCAGCGAAGCAGGAAGCTCCAGTCTTCCAGATCGTAGGTGAAGCTGGTCGCGGCTTTGTTCTCGGCGGTGACGCCGCCGATGCTGCCGACGAACAGACCCTGCGAGCCGTCGGCCTCGTCGACCCACGTGTAGAGCGAAGCGATACCAAACGTGCCGGGCAGGCCGATGTCTTCTTCCATGTCCCAAGACCAACGCAGGTTCACGTCGATACCGGAGTAGAGCGAAATGCCCGGGAAGTTGCCGAGACCCTGGTTGATCGCGCCGATAGCGCCGGTAGCACTCGAAAGCGGGTCACGCGTGATCGCGTCGCAGAATTGGTTGCCGACCGGAAACACGTTGCCGTTGGCGATAATCGCATTGCGGCAGCCGTTTACGATCTGCGCGATCGAGCGCTGACCGATCTGGTTGTCCAGCTCGATCTCGTAGCGGTCGACAGACAAGCCCAGCCGGCCAACCGGGAACCAGTCCGGATTGAAGACGACACCGTAGGTCAGCGTGTCCGCAATTTCCGGCGTCAAGGTCGGGCTGCCGAACAAGAATGCCTGAACCTGCGTGTTCGGCTGTTGGAACACACCCGGCGCGAAAACCGCGCCAAAATGCGCAAACCAGGATGCACACCCTGCGGCGTTCAAAGCAACGGCCGCCGCCGGCACCGGAGCTTGGTTGCAAGAATCGAGGTACGAAGGGAAGTTCTGGTCGCCGGCGCGGAACAGTTCAAACGCCGTCGGTGCGCGCACCGCGTGGTTCTGAACGGCACGGAAGGTCAACCAATCGAACGGCGACCATTCGCCACCGTACTTCCACGTCTCTGTGATCGCGGCGCCGGTCGAGTAGTCCGACTTACGGTAGCCGCCGACGAGCGAGAGGTTCTCGAACAGCGTTTCGCCGGTGATCAGAGGGACGTTGACCTCGCCGTAGAGTTCATAAACGTCGAACTGACCTGCGATGCTCTTCGCGGCGTTGAAGCCGATGATGTCGCCCGCGTTCTTGAACGGATCGACGCGGTTGTCGAGAGCTTCTTCGCGGTACTCGAAGCCCAGAGCCGCGCTGATCGCGCCTTCACCCCACAAGTCGATGACGTCGCCGGTCGCGTTTGCCGAAATCACCGTCTGCTCGTAGGTGATGACGTCGGTCGAGTTGACGCGGACGAAGTTGATCATATCTTGCGACAGCGAGAACACGCCCAGCGGGTTGTTCGTGGTCGCCGTTGGAACAAACGCTGACGGGCCCGTGCCCGTCCTGGTCGGGAACGGACAATTCGGTAGCACGCCAAGCGGCTGGGGCTGTGCTGCAAGCGACGTCGTGTTACAGGCGTTCAACAACTGCGTCATCGCCGTGGCGCCGATGTTGTTGTTGTTCTTCACCGTCGTCGTGTTGCGGGCGTAGCTGTGGTAAACTTCCCAATCCCAGTCGATCGACGGGATCGTACCACGCAAACCGTCATGCATGCCGAAGGCGTTCGTTTCGATATCGCCGAAACGGTTGCCGACCTGCGTCGTGCGGATGTTCAGGACGAAGTTGCGGTTGTCGAGGCCGGGGATCCCGCCGAATTGCAATGAAGCAAGCGACAGGAGTTGCGGCTGACCCGTCACGTACGGGTTGACGACGACCACACCCGGCGTCGGGTCGATGTCGTACTTGACGATCAGACCGGTCGCCGGCGTGGCGGCCAACTGCTGCGTCGAGCGCGAGTTCGTGAAGTTCGTATCCATGAACGCCGTCAGCAAGCCGTCGGGCAGAATGTCGTATTTTGCAAAACCGACGGCGTTGATGCGTTCGTTGCCCAAAATCAGGAAGTTGTCCGCCGCGAAATCGTACCGGTCGCCGTCGCTATCCGGTGTGCCGGGAAGGTTATCGGGAACGGCGCAGCCCTGGAACGGTGCAATGCCGCCACCCGTGCGGAAGCGGATCGTGCCCGTCGTTTGGAGGCCGTTGGCCGAACGGCAGTCGGCGTCCGGTTGCGGGCCGAAGACTGCCGTCACGTTGGCAGCCGAGAACCCGGCGATCGAGCCCCAGGGTGCCGTCCCCGAGCCGCCCGCGAAGGCGACCGTCGTGCCTGGGATGTTCAAATCCGCGAGGTTCTGCGAGACGAAAAGATTGCCCGCAGCATTGCGCAACACCGCGCCCGCGTGACGCGAGAAATCGCGTTCAGAAGCAGAGACCGCCTGACGGTTGTAGTACTGCACCGCCATTTGGATTGAACCACGGTCTCCATCGAACTTCCCGCCGATGATGCCGTCGGCAACCCATGCCGGTGCTACGCCGTCTTCAGCTTGGCTGTACGACGAGTCGACTTGGATGCCTTCAAAGTTGTCACGAAGGATGAAGTTGATCGCACCGGCGACGGCGTCTGCGCCGTACACGGCCGATGCGCCACCCGAGATGACTTCGATGCGTTCAATCAAGGACGCGGGGATCGTATTCAAGTCGACGCTGCCGCCCGCCGAAGACGGGTTCGCACGGCGACCATTGACCAGCACGAGTGTGCGGCCCGGCCCAAGGCCGCGAAGGTCGGCCGTCGCAAAACCGTTCAGCGACGGGTTGTTCGATGTGATCGTCACGCCCGGAATGATCTGGGGCAACGTGTTGATCAGCTCTTCCGTGTTGACCGTACCGGTCAACGCGATTTCCTTAGCGCTGACGGTCGCGAGGGGGCTGACCGAGGTAAAATCGCGCTGTTTAATGCGCGTACCGGTCACCGTTACCTTTTCGACCTTCTCCTCCGGCGCTGGCTGTGCGTTTGCCGCGATGCCGCTGTAAGCGACCACCGCTGCACCGGCCAGAAGCGCCGACTTGAATGCGATAGAACCCTTTGAATTCAACACGATATAGCCCCCTATTTACCGCGCCTGCGTCCCCAAGACCAAAACCCCGAGTGCAACCTGTGTTCGCCCAAGCGCTGGAAAACACAGCGAAAACGTGCGGTTCGCCCCGCTCCGTATCCCTTTACACTTGCGTGCATCCTAGAGACGGGCTCAACCACCGTTCAAGGCAATTCGGAACGCTGTGGTTTCATTTGGCACACGCTGTGGCTCAGATGCATCATCAAGATGATGAGCTATGTCTCTGAATAAGAACAACATGTTGTGCCGACGGTGTTTCGGTCGGCGTCGTCAGGATTGACCTGGTAGTCGCATACGATCAGGGCGTGCAGGAGCACACAACGAAAAAGGGGAGAGCTTTCGGCCCTCCCCTTCAGCAACCAGTACTTGGTTGGTTGTTTACTGTAAATCTACCGTTGCACGGCGGTTTTGTGGC
>JANLXP010000028.1:0-2499 GCA_031365165.1 Alphaproteobacteria bacterium | reverse complement strand
AAAAAGTCCGCCAGCGCGGTCCGTGAATCCGACGGCACGCTCGCCTACAATTACTGTCAGTGGCTCTACAAGTATCGCTGGCATGTCCTCGCGTTCTACGCGGTGGTCGCGATCGTCGCCGGGTGGCAGGCGCTCGAGCTGCGTTCGACGATGGACAATCGCGTGTTCTTCGGACCGGAGAACCCCGAACTCAAGCTCCTGACGTCGCTCGAGAAGGACTATACGCAGACGAACGACGTTCTTGTCGCGATCGAGTCCAACAGTGGCGATATGTTCACGCGCGAGGGGCTTAGCGCCATGCTCGTGCTCACGGACAAGCTTTGGAAGGCGCCCTTTGCGACGCGCGTCGATTCACTCACGAACTTTCAGTATTCGCGCGGTGACAGCGATGAAGTTGCGATCGGCGACTTGGTTCCGAAAGCCTTCTCGTTCGAACCCTCAGAACTCTCAAGAGTCCGTGGTATCGCGCTCAACGATCCGTTGTTGAAGGGTCTGCTGGTTTCGCACAAAGGTGATGTCGCGGGCGTGCGGGTCAATTTTCAATTTCCGCGCGACGACTCGGCGAGCGTTGCGGAGATCGCGACCTACCTGAGCAATCTGCAAGCAGACTTCCTGGTGAAGCACCCGGGTGTGAAGCTCTATTTCACCGGCAACGTGATGGTGATGCAGGCGTTTGGCGAAGCGCAGCAACGTGACATCATGTATCTGGTGCCATTGATGCTCGTCGTGATGGCGTTCATCCTCTACCTCTTGCTCCGGTCGTGGGTGGCGACGCTGATCGCCATGTCGGTCGCAGGACTCTCGATGCTGATCTCTATGGGGACGGCAGGTGCGATGGGCATCGTGCTGAGCGCGGGGACGGCACCGGCGCCGTTCATCGTGTTGACTGTCGCATTGGCCTACGGCGTCCACCTAATCGCGGAATACGTCGACGGCTGCCGTTTGGGTGCGTCGAACCGTGTGTCCGCATTGGGCACCGTCGAGTCGAACATCTTCCCGATCTTCTTGACCAGTCTTACGACCGCGATCGGTTTTCTCAGTATGAACGCGTCGGATGCCCCGCCGTTTCACGATCTGGGCAATATCTCGGCAATCGGCGTTGCGGTGGGTTTCATTCTGTCGTTCAGTTTAACGCCGGCCCTGCTTCAGATTTTTTCCATTCCAGTCGACCCCAAGACCAGTGTTACGCACATCGCACTGAAACAAGCGGCGAGGTTCGTCAATAAAAACCCAGCGCATGTGCTGACCGCGATGGCAACCGTCGTGTTGGTGCTGGCCCTTGGTATCCTTCATATGCGCCAGTCGGAAAACTGGGTGCAGTATTTCGACGAGACGTTCCAATTCCGCCGCGACACGGATGCAGTGCTGCAAAAGCTCACTGGGTTCGACGTTCTTGAGTTCTCAGTCCCCGCTAAGGCCTATGGCGGCGTCGAGAGCCCGGAATACTTGGCGAAGCTGCAAGGGTTCACGACATGGTTGCGCAAGCAGCCAGAAGTCCTCAACGTTATTGCGATCAGCGACATCGTCAAGCGGGTTAACCGCAATGTTCACGGCGACGATCTCTCCTATGATCGTCTGCCGCGATGGCGCGAGGAGATAGCGCAATATCTGTTGCTCTACGAAATGTCATTGCCTAACGGTTTGAGTTTGACCGATCGCATAACGGCGTCGCGCAACGCTTCGCGTGTCACCATCGTTGTCGGCAAGACCGGCGAGAACTTGCCATCAGACGTGCTGATTCCGTTGTCGGAGCGTTTCGAGACTTGGCTGCGTGTCAACGGTGGGCCTGGGATGGCCGCAGAAGGCACGGGCCTGTCCTTGATGTTCGCGCACCTTTCGGAGCGAAACATATCGCTGATGATCGGGGGCACCTCGGTCGCCATTGTGCTGGTCTCGATAATTCTGATCTTGGGATTGCGCAGCTTCAAGCTCGCGCTTGTTTCAATGGTCGGTGATTTCGTGCCGGCGGTGATGGCGTTGGGGCTTTGGGGCTATCTGGTCGCCGAGATGAACGTGGCCGTGTCGATCGTCGCCGCGATGACGTTCGGCATCGTGGTGGACGATACCATCCACTATTTGTCGAAATACGCCCGGGCACGCCGCATTTTAGGCATGACGCCCGATCAAGCGGTCGAATACGCGTTTACGTCTACCGGTAAGGCGATGATCTTCACTATGACGGTGATGTGCTTCGGCTTCACGGTGCTCGGCTTCTCGTCGTTCGGCGTGAATGCGACGCTCGGCCTGCTTACCGTCATTACGTTCGGCTTTGCATTGTTGTCGGATTTTTTGATTTTGGCGCCGCTGCTTTTGATTTGCGACCGTCATTACAAGATGTTCGCGTGGCATCCGGTGCGCCGCATCTCGGGCGTGACGGAGAACGAACCGCTCCGCCAACGTGTCGACGCTTATTTCGAACGGATGGTAACCGAGGACGGCCATTTGGTCGCCGGCCGTCCGCCGGGCGCTGGCGACGTGCAGTTGTGGAGCAACGATTAT
>JANLXP010000009.1:0-1396 GCA_031365165.1 Alphaproteobacteria bacterium | reverse complement strand
GCAAACAAACCGAACGTCGCTTGTGCCATCAGCAACGGGAACACGATCGGATGGCTGCGGCAGATGCGCCAGCCTTCGGAGATGTCGCGTAGCGCACTGCTTTCGGCCGTGACGGCGCCACGTCCTCGGCGCCACGAATTTCGCGAAGCCACCACGCCGACCACACGAAGCTCAGCGCATCGACGATGATCGCAACCGGTGCCGTGACAGCTTGAATAAGTGCGCCCGCAATACCCGGGCCGGCAATTTCGGCAACCGCCTCCGTCGATTGAAGCTTTGTGTTGCCGTCAACGAGTTGGCGCGCATCGATCAACCGCGGCAAGTAGGCCGATTTCGCGACGAGAAAGATCGCAGTCGCCGCGCCCGTCAGCGTCGCGATGACGACCAACTGCATCATCGTCAGCGCGCCGAAATACGCAGCCACCGGCAGCGTCAGCAACAATGCTGCCCGCACCAAATCCATGAGGATCAGCAACGGGCGCTTGCGCGCACGATCGATTCGCCCCGCCGCAAAGAGCGCAACCACGACGCCGGGCAGCATAGTCATCGCGCTCAAGAAGGCGGTCGCCGTAGCCGACGCATGAAGCGTGTTGACCGCGATAATCGGCAACGCCGTACGCGTAATCCGGCTCCCGACCGCGCTGACGGCCTGCGCCGCCAGCAACCGGCGGAAATCCGGCTGCGCCAAGAGTCCGTTTTGATTGGATGTTTGTTCGCTCATCGCTCGAAGCGGATTCATGGATTGTTAATGATTATCTGCCGCCGCCTTAACGGCTCCTTCGCATATCTACGGGATATTGCAAACAAAGCATCAACAAGAACGTTTGGTGGGGCAACCAACGTGGCCAAGATTCTGATTTGCGAAGACGACGAACTCTATCAACAGATCGCCGAAGCGGCGTTCGTGGGTAGCGATCATGAAGTCACGTTCGCGGCGAACGGCGTGCAGGCGCTGAAACATATCAAAGCAGGCGCTTTTGATCTCGTCGTGACCGACCTCCTGATGCCGGACAAAGACGGTCTCGAGGTTATCCGTTCAATCCGCGAGGGCAGTAAACGCACGCCGATCCTTGCGATGACGGCAGGCCTGGCGTCGCTCAAAGAACCTTTGCTGGTAGCCGCGTCCGCGCTGGGTGCGAACGACGTGATTCAAAAACCGTTTCGTCCCGCCGCGTTGCGCGAGCGTGTGGATGCGCTGCTCGCGAAGGCGCGAAAAGACCAAAACTCGATCGCGGTCTAGGCCGGAGCCACGCCCGTGAGCGGAAAAAAACCGGGAACCAATGCGTCGAACCCAGCCCATTCGCGAATGGGGCTCGCGCGCATTTTTACAATCCTGGCGATCCTGAACGTCGTCACGGCCTTAGGCGGTCTCTCCGTCGGACACTACACGCTCACG
>JANLXP010000949.1:0-1335 GCA_031365165.1 Alphaproteobacteria bacterium | reverse complement strand
AGCGACGACGTTCTTTGCGAGATAGCGCGCAACGTAAGCGGCCGAGCGATCGACCTTCGTTGGATCCTTGCCGGAGAATGCACCGCCGCCGTGCGGGGCTGCGCCGCCGTACGTGTCGACGATGATCTTGCGTCCGGTGAGGCCCGTGTCGCCATCGGGACCGCCGATGACGAAGCGTCCCGTCGGGTTCACGAACAACCCGTCTTCCGGGCACATCCAACCGGCCGGCATCGCCGCTTCGATGTATGGCAGCACGACGGCGCGGATGTCGCGCTGATCGAGCCCATCAATGTGCTGCGTCGAAACGACAATCTTCGTCGCACGTACCGGTTTGCCGTTTTCGTATTGCAGCGTGACCTGGCTCTTCGCGTCGGGCAGCAATTCCTTTTTGCCCGCATGGCGCGCGTCGGCCATCAATTTCAAAATCTTGTGCGAAAGAAGAATCGGCGCCGGCATCAACTCTTCGGTTTCGCGGCACGCGTAACCGAACATGATCCCTTGATCGCCCGCGCCTTCGTCCTTGTTGCCCGCCGCATCGACGCCGACGGCAATGTCGTCGGACTGCGCGTGCACCAAGCATTCGATCCGCGCCTTGCGCCAATCGAACCCGTCTTGTTCGTAGCCGATCGCTTTGATCGATTGGCGCGCCGCTTCGATCATCTGATCGTGGCCGACCGCTTCGGGCCCGCGGACTTCGCCCGCCAGCACGACGCGGTTTGTCGTCGCCATTGTCTCAAGCGCAATGCGCGCCTCGGGCATATGCCCCAACATCAGATCCACGATCGAATCCGAAATCCGGTCGCAAACCTTGTCCGGGTGACCCTCGGAAACCGATTCGCTGGTGAAGAGATAGTTTTTGCGGGACATTTCGAAGCTCGCCAAAAAAAGAGCCGCGCCTTTCGCAGGTCGCGAAAAGCGCGGCTTTTTCTCAGGGATGCCCTTCTACGTCAAGCGCGTTGCGCTTCCCGCAGCTCCACAACCCGGAAGTCGGGATAGACTTCTTCCTCGCCGGTCAGGGATTTCACGAGTTCAAGCATACGCTTACGAACCCGTGGGTCGGTGATTTTCGTGAATGCGCGAACGAGCTGGAAGCCCTCCGCACTCGACACGAACTCCATCATGTACGGGCCGGCATCGATATCTGAAGATACGCCATGATTATTGATGCGTTTCACGCCATGCTCACCCTGCAGGTCGTCGAAGAAATACGACACCGGAACGCCGAGGATCGACGAGATGTCGAAGAGTCTGCTGGCGCCAATACGATTGGCGCCCTTTTCGTACTTTTGAACTTGTTGGAAAGTAAGACCCAACAACTCGCCAAGTTTTTCTTGG
>JANLXP010000926.1:0-1874 GCA_031365165.1 Alphaproteobacteria bacterium | reverse complement strand
CCCCCCCCATCAAGCCCGGACGCAACAGAAAGTCCAGGTCCGTCTTTACACGTATGCCGGTGCCACCCTGCTCGCAGCCGCTCGGCTTTATCAAGGCCAGACGACGAACATGCGCACGCCAGGCGGCGGCTTTGCCCCCGTACTCATCACGCCGGATTTACCGATCGGCTGCGAGCAGGGTGGCACCGGCATACGTGTAAAGACGGACATCGACTTTCAGTTCCGTCCGGGCTTGATCGCGTTCGATCGCCCGTGTGCTTGGCGCGGCATAGGACTGAGCCACATAGTCGCCAGCTGTAATGTCCGCCCAAACTTTTCGCGTAATTTTGTCCCCGCGGTAGGCGGCCTTGCTGCCGTGGCCTCTCGCTGGTTTGAAGAACAGCGCGTTGCGGCGCTTCCATAGATCATCGGAATTGGCCAGGGAGACCACGACTGTCTTTGGCACCGACGCCAAGAGGACGTCGATATGCTGGGCGGACAATCCCCACTGCCTCAGCCGATCGGCATCGGACAGAAGCGTCAAATTGCGCTTGTCGGCCAACAACGCGTACACGCGCGGATTGGGCGTCACGACGACGCCCCCGCTCACGTAGGCAGCTTGCAATGCCGCATGTTGGGGCGCTTCAAGCGCAAAGTCGACCAGCCGGTTGTACACGAGATCGATCGATTGTCCTCGATGCGTCAGTTGATTTCCATCCCAGAGCAACTCACGCGCATCGGCGATAAGGGTCGTGATCCCTTGTCGCTCAAGCAGTGCTTGGGCCAATTTGAATTCCGGAAGGAGAAATTGCTCCTCTGGCGCGTCATCGACGATCGCGACGACGGACGGACGTCCCGATCTCCTTTGCCGCCGCCACTCCGCGACGAACATGTCCAGGATCTTCGCCTCGAAATCATCAGCGGGCGACACGTCGAATGCAACGCGAACCTGTTCGCAGCACGCGCGCTGAGCGCGGCCAGAAACCGCATTGAGAAAGGCGCCGCCGGCATTCGTGTTCACTTCGATCAGTTGCGGCCCGTCGGTCGTTACGTGAAAGTCGTAACCCATGAGCGCGCCGGCGAGACCAAAATCCAACCTAGAAATCTCCGGCGCCCACGACAGGCTCTCGGTCCGATACGCGGGCAGACGGGAGGCCGCTTCAACGGCCTGGACCACTTGCTCCATCTCACTCAGAACAGTCGAGGGAACAAAGACGGGGACGTTGGAAAATAGCGACGTGTGCGTTTCAGCCAGGCTCTTGGCAAAGCCTGCAATGCCGACTTCGCGATCCAGCGCGTCCGACAACGCGGCGCGATCTAAGGTGATGCAGAAGCATCCCCGGTTCAGCCGCTCCGCCTCGCTGCCGTCGCCGACGCGGCAAGAGTCTGGTGTTCTTGAATTTGTGACCACTATCGCCCCGCAACATAGAGGCCGAGGCCGGCGAGCCAGAGCAACGCGGGGGCGAGCAACAACCACTTGAAATCGGAATCGAGCGCAAAGTTGATTGCGCTCATGAGCGCAACGGTAAGTGCGCCAGAGAACGCAATGGCCCATGACGCGCCCTTCAATCGCAGCGGCAAAGCCTTGGTGGCAACGAACACGGTGAGCACACCAGCGCCTGCCATGAAACCGCCCATGACTCTGAACACCAATTCCAGCCAACCTTCAAGACCGGGAACTGCGGCCCGAGTCTGTGCGAGCGTCGCACCAAGGAAGCGCTCGTCTTCCGGCAACAGCGGCGGCCGCAGAACAACGAAATAGAGACCGAGACCCACGAGCCAGACTCCGCAGGCGATGAATATCCATGTCGAGACCTGGCGATTTCTGCTGACTACGTTCATGATCTTGATGTCCAAGGCAGGGCTAAAGTGAGTCTTGCAGACAGGCTGCACAC
>JANLXP010000910.1:0-2718 GCA_031365165.1 Alphaproteobacteria bacterium | reverse complement strand
CGAGTAACCTTGCGCGAAGTAGGCGTTCGGCTGGAGCCGGCCGAGGTGGGGTAGGCGGGGCATCGTGATTGCGAGCCTACCGCCCCAGGCGTGATCGATTGCGACACCCTTCAGCTGTGGGAAAACGCGTTCGATATTCGGGCGTACGATTTCGGACACTTTGTCGAGATCGCGGCCGCCGTAGGATTCGCCGCCGCCGAACAGCAGACGGCCATCGGCTGTGAGGCGGTAGTAGTCGAGCACGAATTTTGTATCGGCGACGGCTGCACCTGAAGGGATCAGCGCCTTTGCGCGTGCCTCGCCCAACGGTTCGGTCGTCGCAATGTAGTTCGAGATCGGCATGATCGTGCGAGCGAGTTCGCGGTTCAGGTCGCCCAGGTATGCGTTGCACGCATACACCACGAACTTTGCGGAAATACTGCCGCTCGCGGTTTGGATCGTTGTCTTGGCGCCGTGTTCGACTTTCAGCGCCGGCGAATGCTCCAGAATTTCGGCTCCGGCATCGTCTGCAGCGCGCGCGAGGCCGAGCGCGTAGTTCAAGGGGTGCAAGTGGAAGCTTGCAGTGTCGAACATGCCTCCCTTGTAGTTGTGGCAGGCGACGATTTCGGGAACCTGCGCTGCAGGCACGTACCGCGCGGTCGAATAGTTGTAGCGGGCCTCCAAGAATTCGACATATGATTCGAGATCGCGGGCGTGGCTGTCTCGAACCGCTGCTGTAAAGTGACCGGGCCGCTCGTCGCATTCGATTGCGTTCGATGCGATGAGAGCGCGGACCAACGACCTTGCTTCGATGGCGAGGTTCCACAGCGAACGTGCGTGCGCTTCACCATAACGTCGCTCGAGTTCGTCTTGATCGACGCGTTGGCCGGTGATGACCTGACCGCCGTTGCGGCCGGAGGCGCCGAAGCCTGCGGTTTCGGCTTCGAGCACGACGACTTTCATTCCCGCTTTCGCGAGATGTAGCGCACACGAGAGGCCGGTGTAGCCTGCACCGATAACGCACACGTCAGCATCACGCGCGCCGTTCAATTGCGAACGCGCACGTTGCCCTATCGCGGTCGCCAGGTAATATGAGTCGCTTCGCGAAGCAGTCATGCGATCTCCTCAAGACCAGTTTCGCGAAAACATCAAGAGGGGGCGCGCTCTTGCCAAGCGCGCGAGAACTGTGCGTAGTCGCAAAACGATGATGGAAAAAACCGGTGCAGTGATCGATGCACATGCGTCGCATTGGGCTTCTCTGTATCCCGATGCGCCGGACGCTATTCGTGCGCGCATCAAAAGCGTCGTCGCGAATTCGACGATCATCGCACAAGTCGAACTGCCGGAATCGCAAGCCATGCCGAACGGCGAGCGCGCCGACACGCTGACTGCGATGGCGGAAGGCGACGGTGACGTTCGCCACATGGTGTTGTTGCTGACCGAGCGGAAATCGGCGTCGGGTTGCGTGCTCACCGCGTTTCCGTTCGCGGCCGGTGCGATCGCGCACGCGGTCACGATCGATCAAGTCGCATCGTCGGGCTCGGGCGCGGAAGGGCAAATTCGTGGGCGCACGGAAGACGGCGCCGAGATTTCTTTCTTCGATCCGTTGTTCTTCAAGAACGGTGGCGAGTATCAAGTCGGCGAGAGCTATCAGTTTGCGCTCTCCGCATTTGCGTATTCGTTGAAGCCGTTCGGCCTGAGAGTCGTGCAAGGCGACGACACGTTCGTGCTGCCGGACGTGCTGAAACCATCGCGTTCCGGCGCCAGCGACGATTACGAGTTCCGTGCCACGGTGCAGCACGTCTATCCGATGCGCCTCGACACTGGGACGGTATATCGCATGCGGGTGACCGTCGCCCGGACCGGACAGAGCATGGTGGACGTGGCGCTTTACGCCGCCGAACACGTGTTGCCTGCGGGTTACCGGCCTAAGCCTGGGGACGAAATTAGCGGCCGCTTGTGGTTGCAGGGCTACCTGGTCGAAGATTAAATCCTTCGAACGATTGGAGCCCGTAGCACGTGGACAAGACAGAAATCCTGCGCGTCGAGAAGTATTTGCGGTCGCTGTTCCGCTTGGACACGATCCGCGTCGAAGCGCGTCCCAACAAGACCGACTCCGTCGAAGTCGTGGTCGGTGACGAGTTCATCGGCGTGATCTTCAAAGATACCGAAGACGGCGAGACGACCTACCACTTCGAGATGGCGATCCTGGAGATGGATCTGCCGCCCGCGTCGGCCGTTGTGAAGAAGTAGGCTATTTCACCCGGAAGTTTTCGATCTTCGCCATAATCTTGGCGTCTATCTCTTTCCATTGGGCGAGATAGGCGCGCTTGTATTTGTAGGTGAGGCCAACGCCGCCCTTAAGGCGCGTAACGCGCATACAGCTTGTGCCGAAGTTTACGGTCGCGGATGCGTCGCAGCGCATCACGAACATGGAGCCGTCCTCGAGCGTTGCGGTTAGCCACTCGGTGTTTTCGTAACCGGTGCCGGGATCGAACTTGTACGTGGTGAGGCCGTGCGGGCCGGGGATGCCATCGGGCGTGCTTGAGTACGGCTTGATGCCGCGTTCGAATTTGTCTTGATAGGTCAGTCTGGCGCGATCGACGGCCAGCACGATTTGGACGACGCGTCCGTGCGAGGCGTTCGAGTTGAACTCCTTGGCGTCCGGTTGCGTCGAGGCGGTCTGGGGCGGCTGGTGTGCGTGCGTCGGTGCGTCGGCGGCTGGGCGCGCGCGGGGGG
>JANLXP010000906.1:0-2963 GCA_031365165.1 Alphaproteobacteria bacterium | reverse complement strand
TTCGGCAAGCCAAGCGCTTGCGCCGCATCATCGCTCAAGCTCTGGATCTGCACGCCAAGCCAGCCGCGGGTTACGCTGCCCGACTTCTTCAACTCTTCGACCACTCGCTGCACGGTGCCCGACGGAATGGCAAAGCCGATGCCGGCGCTCGTACCCGACGGCGAATAGATCGCCGTGTTCATGCCAACCACACGCCCCGACATGTCGAACGTCGGACCGCCGGAGTTGCCGCGGTTGATGGCCGCGTCGATCTGCAGATAGTCCGTATACGTCGTACCGCCGACGTCGTCGCGGCCGCGGGCCGAGATGATGCCGGCCGTAACCGTGCCGCCCAGGCCGAACGGATTGCCGACCGCCAGAACCCAGTCGCCAACGCGCACGCGGCTGTCGTCGGCGAACGTCACCGACGGGAAGCGGCTGCTGCCTTCGATCTTGATGAGCGCAACGTCCGTGAGTTCGTCACGACCGATAAGCTTGGCCTTGAATTTTTTGCCGTCCGAAAACTCAACTTCCATGTCCGTTGCGTTCGCAACAACGTGGTTGTTCGTGACGATGTAACCCGTCGGGTCGATGACAAAGCCCGAACCTTGCACCTCGCCGCGCGGACGGGCCTTCTGGTTCGGCCCGCCTTTGCGATACTTCTCGAAGAAGTCGCGCAGCGATGGCGGCAGGCTTTCCAAATCTTCTTCAGACGGTTCCGCTTCCGCAGTTGCCGTCACTTTCGCCTTGAGGCTCACGACCGCGGGCGCAACGCGCTCGACGATGTCGGCCAAGCTCGGCAACACGCCGCTGGCGCCAAGCATCATCGGTGCCGGTGCCAAACCCGGCAGCGCAAGCGCTGTAGGATTCGCGACCGCCGGTGGTCCGCCTCCACCCCAAACAAACCCGGCCACAACGCCGGCCGTCATGGCCAGTGCAAGCGCGGCGGCGCTTACGACAAGCACGCGCGTGCGAGGCTTGGTTGCGGGGACGGCTTCAGACGAAGCAGCATCGGCGGACATCGACTTCTCCTTGGGGAAACTCACTGGGAAGCCCGCCCCATCCGGGGGCTCCACTAGAACGAGTATATACGAGGGTGAAGATGGCTTAAATCTGTCAGACGCATTAACTCGCCGTCATACGAAACCGGCGCGGTATTCAGCCGTTTCACGGATTCTTTTTCGCGGGACTGTTCTTCCACAAGCCGCGGTCCTTCAGGCTGCGTGCAACCTCTGGCGGCATATAGTTCTCGTCATGCTTCGCCAAAACCTTCGTGGCAGCGAACACACCGTCGGGCCGGAAGGCACCCGTGACCACCACACCTTGGCCTTCGCGGAAGAGATCCGGCAGGTCGTTTGAATACGTCACCGCAACTTCTTCGGCATTGTCGGTAACCTTGAAGCGCACCTCGACGCCGCCCGGATGCTCGACGCTGCCCTTCGAAACCAAGCCGCCGAGATTGATCAGTTTGCCAGCCTCGACGTTGCGCGCTTTCGCTTCGCTCGGCGAATAAAAATAGAGAACGGAATCGCCAAGCGCGAAGACGACAAGCACGGTCGCGAGCACCGCCGCGCCCAAAGACGCGAACAGAAAAGCAAAGCGGCGCTGACGGCGGGTCATAGATGGAGGCATATAAGCAAGCGCACGGTCACGGCAAGCCTCAGGCTTGGACCAGCCGTGCGGCGAAAAACCCGTCCGTTCCGTCGCGCGCAGGGCTCACGTCGAGCGTCGCATCCAGGCGCCAACCCGCATGCCGCTGCAAGAACGCATCGATTTGCTCAAGGCGCTCGCTTGGCAAGATCGAGCAAACGGCAAAAACAATCAGCCCGCCCGGCCGTACCAGTTCTACGGCCCGGTCCAACAACTGCACCTGCGCCCGGCGGTAGCTTTCCAGCCGCGCGGCGTCCAGCGTCCACTTGGCTTCAGGATTGCGCCGCCACGTGCCGCTGCCGCTGCACGGCGCATCGACAAACACGAGATCTGCGCAACGCAAAATACTGGTGCCGTACGGATCGCGGGGCGCCTCAATGATCGTCGCACCAGAACGCGCGATCCGCGGCTCGCTATGCCTGAGCCGCGCCGCATCGATATCGCAAACGATCACGCGTCCGCTGTTCGCCATCTCGGCCGCGAACGCCAGCGCCTTTCCTCCGGCGCCTGCAGCCAAGTCGATGACCGTCCAGCCTGGCTGGACACGGGCAAGCACGACCGCACGCTGCGAAGCTTCATCTTGAATCTCAAACCGGCCCTCTTGATAGCCGGCAAGTGTCGTGACCTTCGCATCAGCGCCGGCCGCAACGCGCAACCCATAACTGAGGTTCGCAAGCGCCGCAGCCTCGATGCCGGCATCCGCGAGCTCGCGCGAAACGTCCGTACGCGAAGACTTCAACGGATTGACACGCAAGTCGAGCGGCGCACGCTCGCTGAAGGCACGCATCTCGCGCTCCAGCGCGTCGCCAAACGCGAGCGCCAACTGTGCGTGCAGCCACTGCGGATAGTTCAGCAAGACCCATGGATCGTTCGATGGCGCAGCCGCCGCCAACCGCTCACGCTCGCCGTCGCTGAGTGCACCCAGCGCATGCGTGCCGTCGATGCACAGCGCCGCAATCGCATCGGCGTCCAATCCGTCGGTAACGGCAAGCGACCCGATGACCAGCGACCGCGCCTCGTCGCTCTGCATGCGAAACGCGCATTCGTTTCGCCGCCGCAGCACCGCATAGACGCGCTGCGCAATTGCGGCGCGATCTTTCGACCCGGCAAACCGATGGGCCTTGCCCCAACCCGCAAGCGTGCGATCCGCGGCAGCCTTGCGCGTAAAGATCTCGGCCAGAACTTCCGCCGCAGCGGCCAGGCGTGCTCCAGGTGTCAGATGGCTAACCCGACATCGGATAGTTCGGCGACTCGCGTGTCACCGAAATGGAATGCGGATGGCTCTCGCGCAAACCGGCCGCCGAGATACGCACGAACTTCGCGTTCTTCTGGAA
>JANLXP010000821.1:0-2495 GCA_031365165.1 Alphaproteobacteria bacterium | reverse complement strand
CCTGCACGCTCAGATCCAAACGGCGTCAAATCCTTGCCTAACCGAGAGGCATCGCCCTTCGCCCATACGTCTCCGGTAAACCCTACCGCTAACGCACACGCCGTCAGTAACATCAACTTCTTCGTCACAGTTTCCTCCACCTAGTTCAAGGTTCGATACGGTTATGCCCCCGCCCGAAAAGGCACGTGTCCGCTATTTGAAGGCAGTTGTACTCTGAGTTAGGGCCAGCCGCAAATAGGCCCACTCCGACAGGTGTCGAAGTGGGCCCTAAAAAGGCTGAATTTTCGCCTAAAAGGTGTAGCTGGCGGAGACGGACGCGAAATCGGTGTCCTTGGTTTTGTTGGCAATGTGGCCCCCAAAGAAGTTCGAATACGTCGCGCCGAGGCGGAAGTTGTTGTTCAACGTTCCGGTAACGCTAAAACCAACCGACTGGCGGTCTTCCATGTAGTTGCCGTACGGGGACGGCGTCGTGCCTTCGAAATCGTAGCTGTAGACAATCTGCGGTGCGAGCACGAAGCCTGTGTCGAACACGTTGTTGTATTCGACGCGATAGAGCAGCACGAGGCCTGCCGACCAGTCCGTCGGACGGCAGTCACGCGATGCCTTGCTGTCGAGGCCCAACAAACCACCGAGCGGCAGGTCCGATGCCTGGCAACCGGTATTTTGGTAGACCGGCAACGCACGGTTTTGAGGACCAACCGACAGGTATGTGTCCTCAACGCCGGGCACATAAACGAAGCCGAACTCGGACACCAAGATACCTAGGTCCGCATCGATCGCTTCGATCAACCAGTCAGACGCCGTGAACGTCGCGGTGGTGCCGACCTGGCCCGTGTACATTTCGTTTTCCAGCCAGCCCTTGATGTACGGGCTTTGCCCCGTAGCCAGCCCGACGCCACCAGCAGCCAAACACTGTGGCTGAAGGGCCGAACCATCCGGTGTACGCAGTCCCAGCAACGCAGTCACGGAAGCGCCCGCCGTGCTGGCTTGGAACGCGCACGATTTCCACGCCCCTGCGATCGTCAGCGAGTCCGTGTCGATTTGGAACGGCGCGTCAGGACGGAAGGTGAAGTCGCCTTGAACACCCCATCCCATCAGGGTCGTATTGAAGCTCATGCCCCAAACGCGGATGTCCTCTGGGTATTCGACATATAAGTCGATGTCAGGGTTGAGGCCGATCGTCTCGGCACCGTCCAGAAGCTGGGCCACCGGGCCGGCGCCGAAGTTGATGCTTTGGCTTTGATACCAAGCGAGCATGCAATTCAACTTCATCACGTTCAAAACAGTGTCGTACGAGCCCGAGGCGCTTTGCGTCAGGGTCAGCTGACCTGCCGTCAATGTGCTGATGGTCGTTGCGAGTGTTGCGTTGATCAGGTCTTGCGGGTCGCTGACAATCGTATCGTCAAGGCCGATGCCGTCAGCATTCGGTGCACCCCCGTCGCCGAAGGCGCCGTTGACCCCGTTCGCCGTCGCGTTCGCCGTGGCACCCATGACGACCGCGTTGGCAGGCGGTGCCGCAGGATTGATGTTACAACCGGCGGGCAACAGGTTGCGGCCGCCGGCGCCACCAGCCGTCGCTTGCGCCGATGCGCCGTTGACTGCGATCGCGATCGTGCTGTTACCGCCGATGCGCTCGCTGATGAACGGCAGACGGCTGTGATAGTTCTGGAAATAAAAGCCGAACTCGGTGCCGTTGAGCGCTTCGGCATAGTAGCGTGCCGAAATGCCGAATTGGTTGTCGTCGCTGACGCGGTCTTGGTCGTCACCGCCAAAATCAACTAGGCCGAACGTTTCGCGCGATGCGCCCTGCGTTGCGAGCGCGTCAGCCAAACCAAACCGCGTTCTTTCCGCCTGGCCGATCGTGTAAAACTGTGTGTAGTCGATCGTGTTCGCGAAAATGCCGGTGAACGCGTTGTCGTCAGTGCAATCAAGCTTGCCCGCTTGTGCCACCGTTGCATCGTTCAAGAGGCCGTTCGTCTGAACGGCGCGCGTGCCCGTCCCTGCGCCCGCGGTACAATTGCGGCGCATGCCACTTAACGGGCTCGACGACAGCAAGCTCGCACGGTCTTGGTTGCCGCCGATGCCGCTGCCTAGAGCCACGACGTCGGCGCCGGAGAACGGTGTGCCTGACGGGTCGATCTCGAAGGGTTCGAAGTCGAGCGCGTAGTAAGCCGAGAACGACACATCGAACGGCAATTGAATCGAGCCGGATATCGCGTTGACCGGAACCAGGGCTTCCTTAATTTCCGAACCAGGGCGGCGGAAGGCGCCGACATCGATCGGGTTGAAGACGTTGTTGCCGTTCAGAATAAACGTGCTTTCGCCCCAGTTGATCACTTGTTTGCCGAGGCGAAGGTTTACCGGCAAATCGGCAATCGTGTAGTCGGCCGACACGAAGGCGTCGAGAAGTTCGTAGTTGCGACCGACGTCACCCAGCGCATCATCGGTCAGCTCCGAGCGATCGCCAACATCGTGATCGTTCATCAGGACGTCGT